>NZ_CP048286.1:4450000-4530000 GCF_010365285.1 Paenibacillus rhizovicinus | reverse complement strand
ATTCGTGACAAAGGGGTAGATGGATTTGATCGGCATAATCGTCTTTATCGTCATTCTTGCGGTTGTGGTTGCCATCATCGTAAAAGGGATCCGCATCATTCCCCAACAAACGGTGGCCATCGTAGAGAGGCTGGGCAAGTATAACAAGACGCTCAACGCCGGGGTGAACTTGATCATACCGGTCATCGATAATATCCGGCGCCGCCATGATCTTCGCATCCACCAGGAAACGGTGCCCTCGCAATCCGTCATTACGAAAGATAACGTAGCGATCGGCATAGAACTGGCGACGTTCTTCAATGTCATGGACGCGAAGCTCGCGACGTACGGCATTGCAGACTATGTCGGGGGCATCCATAATATCGTGGCATCGGCGCTGCGGGCGACGATCGGTAAAATGGAGCTCGATGAAATTCTCTCGAATCGCGACCGCATCCAGACGGACCTCAGACTCGTCCTCGATCAGGCATCGGAGAATTGGGGCGTCCGCATCGACCGCGTCGAGGTGTTGCAGTTAGCTATACCCTCGGACATCCAGAATTCGATGGAGAAGCAAATGAGGGCCGAACGCGAGAAACGCGCCATCATCCTGCAGGCGGAAGGCGAGAAGCAATCGACCGTATTGCGCGCGGAGGCGCAGCAAGCGGCGGTCGTCCTTGCAGCCGAAGCCGAGAAGAAGCGGCAAATTCTCGACGCGGAAGCGAAGCAGAAAGCGCAGGAGCTGGAAGCGCTCGGGAAGGCGGAGGCGATCAAGCATGTCGCCGAGGCGGAAAGAACGAGGATCGAAGCAATCAAGCTGGCAGGTCTGGATGCGCAAATACTGGCCTACAAGTCGTTCGAAGCGCTCGGTCAAATGGCCGAAGGCCGGGCAACGACGATCTTCATCCCGACGGAGGCCGTCAATGCGCTCGGCTCGGCCGGCATGATTGGCAAGATCTTCGATATTACGAATCCGAAATAAACGTTGAGTCGATAATTGCATTGCAAGGGAGCGCCTCGAATGGAATGACTTCCACGAGGCGCTCCCTTCGGGTTACAACTGCAGCACGGTGATTTGCGCGTCTTCAATGATATCGCCGTTGTCGCGGAATCCGAAACTTTCATAAAGCTTCTTGGCCGGCGTGTTATCAGCTTTATACGAAATCCAGCAGTATCGCGCAGGCCCGGCCGGAAAGGTCCGGATGAACGCCATGATTTCTTTCATCGCTTCCCGGCCATACCCCTTGTTCTGGTATCGCTGGTCAATCATCAACCGCAGGATGCAGTAGCTGTCGTGCGCGAACGGAGGATCTTCGTATCCGGTGATGCGATACGTAATCATCACGAACCCGACAGGTTGTTCGTCCTTGAAGATGGCGAACGGAAACGGATGCCCCCCATTGGTCGCGAGGACATAGCACGAAGCCACGCTCGACAGATTAGAGGCGACGAAGCGGCGCTGCTCTTCGGAAACTTCCAGGTTAAAGATTTGACGCCGGTTCTCCAGCGTGATTTTTTGGAGCGTAATCATTCAGAACTTCTCCCTTCGGTTTCGTAGATTATTTGCGCCGCGGTCGCTTTACTAACATACAATTCATCCCAAAAAAGATATAGACTTATATGCGATTTTTTTATACACTATTATCTATCCGTGCCTACTTTAGGCACTTTGTTTAATGAGATTAACCGGCACATGGGTGTGCCGGTTTTTTGTTCCGGAAACAGCGGCGATCAGCAATGAAGCTGCCCCGACCGACTAGGACAGCTCTCCATAGAACAGGCCGGCCCTCTAATTGGGGGCCGGCCTGTTTGCGTTATTGCATGGTTAGCGTTTGCTTTTCAGGCTAGGCTAAGCCCGCTCCCTCTCGTGATAGGAATCACTTTGGCTCTTGGGTTCGGCACTCCCAAATGTTTACATGAAACTACGGGACAACTCGAGCCGCAGGAAAAGCTGCCGACCGTTCGCCAGCTGGCGGAGGATCTGGGCATTAACACGATGACGGTTAATAAAGCGTACTCGCTCTTAAAGCAAGAGGGCTACATCGTCATCGACCGGCGGCATGGCGCGAAGGTAAGTCCCCGATCGGCAGGCCGGGACAACAGCCAGCCTGCTGAGCAATTAGAGGAGCAGCTGCAGCTGCTCATTGCGCAGGCTGCAATCGAAGGCATTCACGAAGCGCAATTTCATGCCTTGTGCGCGCGGATTTTTGCCCGTATGAAGATTCAGATCCAACCACTTGCTTAGAAAGGAGCTCGTCCATCATGCTATATGCACTCTCGTTCATTCTATTAATCCCGATTATCATTTGCTATATTGCGATTTGGGTAACGTACAAACCTCAAGCCGCTTACCGCAACGGAATGCTGTTTGCCGTCACCCTGCCTGCGCATGCGATGGAGAATGAGGACATTCAGCGCATTCGGACCCGGTTCAACGAGCAATTTAGACGCGCGAGCTGGCGGACAGGAGCGGCGCTTATCCCCTTTGTGCTGCTCTATATGTGGCCTGCTTACCAAATCACTTATTTCTTCGTCTGGCTGTCCGCCTTCTTCTTCGTCATGGCGATCCCGTTTCGCGGCGCCTTCCGCGCAACGCTTGCTCTGAAAAGGGAACACGAGTGGTTTGTCGGCGCGAAGCGCGTAATCCGCGGCGATCTGCGCGTCGCCCGATTGAAAAATGCACAAGCCGCATCCCCCTGGCTGTTCGCGATTCCGCTTGCGATGGCAATCGGGACGCTCGTTTGGGCAGGTAGCGCGGACAGCTCGCGTCTATGGTTAGCTGGCGGCGGACTCGTCTTCACTTTGATTTGCTTGCTCATCTTCTCTCTCATGCGCAGGTCCAGAGCCAGCGTATACAGCGAGAACAGCGAAGTAAACATGAGCTTGAATCAGGCAAGACGCCGCTCGTTATCTTATCTGTGGCTCTATATGGCCATTGTCGAAAACATTCATTTTATCCTCCTGCTCTCATACATTATGAATGACACCCCGTCATTGGACGGCATCTGGCTGGCTGCTCTTCTCATATTCGCTATTCTTCCGGCGGGCATTGCCATACTCACCTATCGGCATATCGATGCTCAAAAGAGCGAGGTGCTGCGGCAGGACGGCCAAGTTATTTACTCCGACGACGACGAATATTGGAGTAATGGGTTCACGTACCACAATCCCGACGATCGAACCATCATGGTGCCTAAGCGGGTCGGCATCGGCGAGACCGTCAATACGGCAACCTGGACCGGCAAAATAATCATTTGGGGGACGATCGGCATCGCCGCAGCCGCTATGTTCTTCGCCTCGTTTATGCTGATCCGTTCAGAGCTGACGTCGCCGACGTTAACGTTTTCGGCCGACCGCCGGATCGAAATCAACTATCCGATGTATACGTTCGATTTCAACATCGACGACATGGAGGAATTGAAGCTTGTAGACGATCCGCCTGGCAAAGGATCCAAGATGAACGGCGAAGCGACCAATAAAGTTGCGCGCGGCAAATTCCGGTTGAATGGACTTGGGCCGGCGAGATTGTATATCTTCAAGAACGATCCGCCCTATATTCGAATCAAGCTGAAGGACACGTATATTTTCTATAATGACAAGGATCCTGAACAGACCAAGCTATTATTCGAGCAGCTGCGGCAGTCGCGGGAGTCGGGGCAGTCGGGGCAGTCGGGGCAGTCGCGGTAAGCAAAGCAGTCGCGGCAGGTGTAATTCGCGAGGCTTGGGGTATCAAACCGTATGGAATAAACATCAAAAGCCGCTGCGGAATCGCAGCGGCTTCTTCTAATTTCAAAGGCTAGCGGATAACAAGGAAAGCACAGATCGCACGGCGTTACAGAGATCGCACGGACAATTTAACCCTCGTGCTCCGGCCGCTCCGCCAGCCAGTCTTCCAGCGTCGCCACGCGGTTCGGGAACTTGCTGCTGCGCGCCAGAAATCCGATCCCGTGCTGCACCATCGGGTCCTGTTCGGTCGACTGGTAACGCAGATCGACACTCCAGCGGACATGGTCGGAGCCGTTCGGCGTCGACATATGGATCAGCCGGTCGTTGAACAGTATCGCCGTGCCCGCTTTGACGGGCAGCTCGACCGTCTTGCTCTTGCCCAGCTGGTGCTCATGGAGCGCCGTATAGCCTGTGCCGGTATACGTCTCGGCATGCCATTCCAGCACCTTCTTACGCTGCGTACGCGGCTTGATGTGCAGACAGCCATTCTCTAATGTGGCGTCCACGAAAGAAATCCACACCGTGATGACGGGATTGGCACTGGAGTCCGGCCAGTACGACTTGTCCTGGTGCCAAGGCACCGCTCCTGCGGCCACAATCGGCACCTTCGGGCGCACGTTGTACACGGGATTGGCGAAAATCTCTCCGCCGATCAACGACTCCACCGCATTCAGGATTTTGGGATTGCTCATCAAGCGGTAGTAGCCCTCAATCCGGTCCCGCCAGCTGCGGCCGTATTTCAGAAAGTCCTGATCCGTCAGCTCGGCGAACAATTTGGCCAACCGGTATTTGAACGGCTCCCCCTCAAGCTTATCCGCAATCCGTCCATCCGCATGCAGCTCGTCCGCGATCCAATCCACCTTCTGCATCATCGCTTGGCGAGGTGCCTCCATGTCGTGATTATCCAGCAAATCCTCCAGCACGAGAAATCCTTCCCGGTTATACTGTTCGAGCTGCTCAAGCGTCAGGCTGCCCGGCAGTTCCCGATTCGTCGTCATGTTCCTCTACCTCCAGCGCTTGTCATCCTTCTTCAATCGGCTGCTATACCGGCTGCACCATGATTCGCTTCCCGCTCTCCTGCGAGCGGATCGCCGCCTGCGCAAGCCGAAGCGCGCGCAGGCCTGCAGCCGCGTGGATGGGCGGTTCGCCGCCGCAGCGGAAAGCGGCGATGACGGCATTCAAATGCGCATCGAACGTACGGTGAAACTCGCGGTCGCGGTCGTTGAAATAACCGGCCTGCCACACCTCGGCCGTCTCGCTGCCTGCCGCCTGGAACGAGAAGCGGCGCACCGTGTCCTCGATCAGGATACGTCCGTCGGTGCCGTTGATCTCCAATCGCTGCGTATCCGAGTAGGCATAGGAGGAGTCGTACGTGCCGAGCAAGTTGCCGACGGCCCCGTTCTCGAACCGCAGCCCGATCGACATCGTCGTGAAACCCTTGCCCGTCATATCCGTCATTTCCGCCGATACCGAAACGATTCGCCCCATCAGATACTCCAGCGAATCGAAGCCGTGGCACTGGGTTTCGATCAAATTGCCATGCGGCGAGGCATCCGGGCTCCCGCCTTCTCCGCCGAACCGCCATGTGCCGAAGACGGGCTCGCCGAGCCGGCCTTCATCGATCCGGCTCTTTGCCAGCTGCATCGGTTTCGCATAGCGATGGTTGAAATTGATCGCGAAGAAAAGATTCCGCTTCGCCGCCTCATCCAGCAGCCGGTCCGCTTCCCGCAGATCGAAGACGATGGGCTTCTCCACAAGCAGCGGATACCCCGCCTGGATCACTTCGAGCGTCGCCTCGAAATGCTGCTCGTTCGGCAGGCATAAACTGACCAGATCCGGCTGCTCCCGCTCCAGCATCTCCCGGATATTCGTATAGCCGTTCGTCCGATAGCGTTCCGCCCGCGCCTGCGTCCGTTCGGCATTCCGTCCGGCGATCGCGCACAGCTCCACATCCGGATGCGCCGATAACACGCGGGCATGCTGCTCGCCCCAGCCGCCGGTCCCTACGAGCGCGACCTTCGTCGTTCGTCCTGATGCCGTCATGACTTCGCCTCCTTCATCGCTCCACTACGACTTTCCCGCACTGTCCGCCGAAGAATAGATCGCTGGCTTCCTGCAGCTGCGAGGCCGGAAACCGATGCGTGATGATTTGCGACAAGTATTCGCGGTGCTGGCGCAAATACTCCGCATTCGCCTCGAGCTCCCGATACGTGAAATACTCGCTTCCCAGCACCGTCCGCTCCGGCCCGATCAGCTCCTCCGACACGCGGAGCGACACGTCCCCGCCATGTCCGACGCAGACGAGCACGCCGCGCTTGCCGAGCCGCTGCACGCATGCCTGCCGTGCCGCGGTTTGGCCGCTGGAATCGAACGCGGCGTCCACGCCGTCTGTCAGGCCATCGGCGGCAAGCCGCGCTGCAAGGTCTTCCGTACCCGCATGAACCGGGATGCCGCCGAGCTGCGCCGCCAGCGCAAGACGGTACTCGTTCATGTCCGTGACATAGACCGGAATATCCTGGCCGAGCATGATTTTGACCATGCCGAGAATGCCCAGCCCGATCGGCCCCGCACCCGCGATCAGCACGGACTCGATATCCGGGCGCGCGAGCAGCGCTCTGCGAATGGAATGCCCGCCCGTGCCCATGATGTCCAGCAGCAGCGTCGCGTCGGAGAACGATAGATCCGCATCGATCGCGAAGAAAATATTCTCGTTAATCAGCACGTATTCGCCGTATCCACCGTCATGCGAGAAGCCCATGTCCGCGCGTTTGTTGAAGCATTGGTTGGTGTAACCGAGCTTGCAGCTGCGACAGCTGCCGCAGAAATCCATCAGAAACACGACGCCGTGCGTTCCCGGCTTCGCTTTCGTATCCGGACCGGCGTCGGCCACGATGCCGGCAATCTCGTGACCGGGCGTGCGCTCCCCGGAACCGTTCAGATAGAACCCTTTGTCCGAGCCGCAGAGCGCGTTCGCCTTAGTCAAAATAAGCAGTTGACCCGGCCCTGGCTTGGGCACGTCCTTCGTCACGAAGGCTACTCTGCCGCTGCCGGCGAAGACCGACGATACCATTTGGTCCGGAATTGTAATCGGATTCATAAATGTTCATCTCCTTGAAATCTACTTGTCTCCACTTGTCAAAAAGCAACCTTAAATGTCACGCGTATCTGTTTTCATTGTATCTGGTATCCGCAGCCGCGCCTTGTTCAAAGCTTCGATTTACTTGTCAAAAACAACGGTCTATACTGAGCGTAATTGCCTCACCGACCAAGCCCTCATTCTTGCGCCAAGGAGCTGGAAGATGCATGCCGACACTTCGCGATCGCGAACACAGCTGGAATGATTACCCCGTCTTGCCCTACGTGCGGCTCTGCTACCGTTTCGTCAGCCCGCCGTTCTTCCAGGGCGAGCGAAGGCTGCTCGACTATCTGTTTCTGTATTTGGAGAAAGGCCGCTACGCGCTCACCGTCGAAGGCGTCGACTACGAGCTGAACGAAGGCGATTTCGCCTTGATTCAGCCCGGGCTTCCGTTCACGACCCGCGGATACGGCGATTGCGTCGTGCCGAACGCGCATCTGGATTTCTTCTACAATCCCGCGCGGGAGCAAAGCTTCGTCACGACGCCGGGACAAACGAATCTTGAGCCGTACCGGCAGCTGCTTCAGCCGCGGCTGAACGATTTTCCGGATGTTCGGATTCCCGTCCTGCTCCAAGCCCAGCCGCCGCGCCCGTTCAAGGATACGCTGCTGCGCATGATGGAGCACTTCAAGCACAACGACATCGGGAGCGCGCTCAAAGTTCAGCAGCATGCGCTGGAGCTCCTCGGCCTCCTGCTCGGCAGCGGCGGTACCGGCGGCAGCGGCGCCTCCTTCGCCTTCGAAGGCCAGCAGTTCGTCCAGAAGATGAACGCCTTCCTGTCCTTCAGCCTGTCCGCGCCGTTATCGGTCGAAGCGATGGCGAAGCATGCCGGGTATTCGGAATCGCATTTCACGACCGTCTTCGCGCAGCATTTCGGCACGACGCCGCATCAGTATCTGCTGCAGCTCCGGCTGCAGAAAGCGCAGGAACTGCTCGGCACGACCGCGCTGAAGCTCACGCAAATCGCGGACTACTGCGGGTTTGCCAGTGACGCGCATCTGTCCAAGGCGTTCAAGCGGCAGCTGGGCGTCTCGCCCAGGGAATTTCGCGCCAGCCCTCCTCACCGCCGGTAGGAGATGGGCCGCTTTATGTACCGCCTATGAAGAAAACGACAGCCTTATGGCGGCTGCCGTTTTTCAACACATTTTATGAGAGCTCAGCTCATTGCTTAATAGGCTTTAGTAAGAAACGCGAAAGCGGTCGCCTGCGATAATGTCTTCTACAATCTGCGCGGTGTCCTTCATCGTCGTGTCATAGAGAAAGGGTTGATTGGACGGGGACAGGAGCATTTGGTTCCGTAGAAACAACGAGCGGTCCAAGCATTGGATGTCGCCTCTCGTATGCAGACGTTCGATTATTCGGGGTTCATCCGCCATAAGCGCGACATAGTTTAAATTCGCAGGCAAATCGGCAACTTGGCTGCAAAACCACGCCAGTTCGTCCTCGACTACGAAATCGACGACGACATCGAAGCCATCTTGTATAAAATTCCTCGTTAATGCAAGGATGTTCTTCCAGGATAAGCGCAGACGTTCTTCCCAAGAAGTCGAATAGCCTTGAAACATGTGAAGAATATGGTCGCCCTCAATGAGGACGCATGGCTGCATCGTCTGCGCGAGCGCTTTCGAAGTGGTTGACTTCCCGACGCCAAGCGGACCGGATATGAGATAAATCACCTGCTTGCGGCCGATCAATTGATGATCCATAGCCCTGGTTCCTCCTTCAGTCGCCCCTATGATTTACAGTAAAGGATAAGGAAAACGCCGCAGAAATACAATCTATTCATTTCAGTCGTCTTTCACACTGTCTCGCCTCCGATTCCGGTTGCTTTTTCCCCGGCTTCGCGATAAGATATCCAAAACATGGAATGATTGCAATGATGGACCATAGTACCTGAGAGGTCTTCTAAGCAGCGAGCCGGGGGATGGTGCAAGCCCGGAAGAGGCATTCAGGGAAACGGCAGTCCGGAGCAATATCGAGCCTTTATGCAAAAGAGGGCGGCCCTGACCGAGGCCGTCAACTGGGGTGGAACCGCGGGTGCGCAAGCTCTCGTCCCCGGATATCGCGACGCGCGATGTCCGGAGGCGAGAGCTTTTTTGTGATGGCCAACTATAGGGCCGCATGACGGCCGAAGGAGCGACCTATCGATGAGCAGCGAAACAAACAACGAATCGAAACCCATGGACCGCATCGTCTCGCTGGCAAAGCAGCGCGGCTTTATTTTCCCGGGGTCCGAAATCTACGGCGGACTGGCGAACACCTGGGATTACGGCCCGCTCGGGGTCGAGCTGAAGAACAACATCAAGCGCGCGTGGTGGAAGAAATTCATCCAGCAGTCGCCGCACAACGTCGGCCTCGACGCCGCGATTCTGATGAACCCGCAGGCATGGGTCGCCTCCGGCCACGTCGGCAATTTCAACGATCCCATGATCGATTGCAAAACATGCAAGGGCCGCCACCGCGCGGACAAAATCATCGAGAACGCCTTGGACGCCAAAGGCATCGAGGTCGTCGTCGACGGCATGACGTTCGATGCGATGAAGGCGCTCATCGACGAGCACGGCATCGCCTGCCCGGACTGCGGCAGCCGCGAGTTCACGGATATCCGCCAATTCAATCTCATGTTCCGGACGTTCCAAGGCGTGACGGAATCGAGCGCGAACCAGATCTATCTGCGCCCGGAGACGGCCCAGGGCATCTTCGTCAATTTCCGCAACGTGCAACGCTCCATGCGCAAGAAGCTGCCTTTCGGCATCGGCCAAATCGGCAAAAGCTTCCGCAACGAAATTACGCCCGGCAACTTCACGTTCCGGACGCGCGAATTCGAGCAAATGGAGCTGGAATTCTTCTGCAAGCCCGGCGAGGATCTGGAGTGGTTCCAGTACTGGCGCGGCTTCTGCCGCGATTGGCTGCTTGGCCTTGGCATGCATGAGGCGAGCATCCGGCTGCGCGACCATGCCGATGACGAGCTGTCGCATTACAGCAGCGCAACGACGGATATCGAATACCGCTTCCCGTTCGGCTGGGGCGAGCTGTGGGGCATCGCGGACCGGACGGACTTCGATCTGAAGCAGCATATGGCGCATGCGGGCGAAGACTTCCACGTGCTCGACCCCGACACGAACGAGCGGTACGTCCCGTATTGCATCGAGCCATCGCTCGGCGCGGACCGCGTCACGCTGGCCTTCCTCATCGACGCGTACGCGGAGCAGCAGCTCGAAGCGGACGACAGCCGCATCGTGCTGCGCCTGCACCCGGCGCTCGCGCCGATCAAGGCGGCGGTCTTCCCGTTGTCGAAGAAACTCTCGGACGGCGCGCAGCGCATCTACGCCGACCTGGCCGCCGACTTCATGGTCGACTACGACGAGGCCGGCTCGATCGGCAAACGGTATCGCCGTCATGACGAGATCGGCACGCCCCTATGCATCACGTACGATTTCGAATCCGAAACCGACGGCTGCGTCACCGTCCGCGACCGCGATACGATGGCGCAGGTGCGGATGCCGATCGCGGAGCTGCGTACGTATGTCGCTGCGCGAGTCGCGTTCTAGCCAGGCCAGCTGCGGCGGATAGAACAGGTAAATAAATTGCCCCGGGCTGCGATGCCCGGGGCTGGAGCTAATAAGGTGGAGCTAAATTACATGAAGCTATTCAGATGAAATTACCATCTTCCATACGTTCAATCCGTTCCTTATAATCCTGCTCCGCCTCGGCAGGCGTAAGGATACCATTCGAAACGAGCAAATCATAAAAGGCTTGTAACGTCTGCGTGGACGCGTGCATGGCATGGCGGAAGGTGACCATCAGCTTCTGCCCGTCGATCAATACACCATTCAGCTTGGTCGGCGTGCAAAGTTCGATTTGGACGCTAGCGTCGTCGATGACAACGAACATTTCTTTGCCGTTAGGGAAGACGGCATGCCGTATCTCCGCACCGCCATTCACCATGGCAAGCATCCCTCTCCTCGCGTTGCCGTCCGGATTGGGATCGTTCCTCTCCAGCCAATCCGTAAAATAAGGTGCCGAAACAACTTCTGTATCATAATTCGTCCACACTGTTCCGCGATCCTTACTTACTTGAATCGAGCCTTCCTTCGCGACGCGCACATACGTCTCGTTATCTATGTACAACGCTCTATAGTTCGACTCGTTCAGCTCGTCCATAATGGACACTTCCGCTTTACTAAAGGTTAGGTCAATCGGTGCAGCGTCTATAGAAGCCCCCTGATTTACATGTACGCTTGATGTGGCAACGCCGTGATCTTCTTGATCCTGTCTAACGTTCGCGTCTTGCATGAAAGTCGGATAAGCAAGAGCGGCACCCGCTGCCATAAGGAAGGCTGCAACCAGCATCAAATTCTTCTTTCGTTTCACGTTGAACCTGCTCCCTCTATAATCGGCCTCTAGCAAAAAGCCTATCTCATTATTCCTGTTATGCATAGGCCCCTGGCGTAAGAGAAATCACGTTTACAATAAAAGCATAACTAGAGCTGCCCCGCGCCATTCGGCCCGGGGCAGCTTCGCTTTATTCAGTTCCTTGCACGCAGTTCCATTCAAATCGGCTTGCTTCCTATCGCATCGTTTCCTTCGTCGCCGGTTTCCTCGCCGTCATCCTCGCCGTCATCTTCGCCCGGCACGACCAGCCTTCCCGGCAGAACGACTTTGCCGCCGAGAGCGTTTCCTTTGATCGACTCGATCAGGAACCGCACGCCGATCTGCCCGACCTCGGCACGAGGAATGTGCACGGTCGTGATCTGCCCGGATACCGCTTGATCGCCCCGGATATTATCGCAGCCGACCATGTCGACATCTTGCCCAAGGACCAGCCCCATCTCCCGCAGCGCCTGCAGCGCGCCGTAAGCCGCTCTGTCGCTGACGGCGAAGACGGCATCCGGCCGTTCGGGGAGCTCCATCAAGTACTTCATCTCGAGGTACCCTTTAATATGCTCGCGGTCGATATTCGGAGAGATGTACGCGGGCACCAGCGGCAGCCCGTGCTCCATCAATGCCGCGCAATAGCCGGCGAACCGGTCGACCAGCGGCTTATACTTGGACGGTCCGCTAATGAAGCCGATCCGCCGATGTCCCCGTGCAATCAAATACTCGGTAGCCAGGAATCCCGCTCCGTAATGATCGGAATGAATCGACAAGGCATCGCCCCGATGCGAATAGTTATCCACCAGTACGAGCGGGACGCCTTGCAGTCGCAGCTGCCCGATGATGGCATCCGTAATCAAGCCGCCGCCGACCAGAATGAGTCCGGCTACGTTATCAAGCCACGCCAGCGGATCGTCATCCTCCCGCACGAACGTAAGCACGATCTCGAAGCCGAGCAGCCGGCACTCGCTTTCGATCGCTTGGATGATTTCGCTGTTGTACGTGTCGCTTCCGAACAGGGCGGATGAGCCCTCGATCAGCAGCCGGATGAAGCTTCTGCCCCCGGACAACGCCAGATCGTGGCTTCGTTCGGCGAACGCCTGCCTGATCGCATGCTTGGTATCATCCGAGAAGGAGCCTTTATTGTTCAGCACCAGCGATACCGTAGCCGGCGAAAATCCGGTCAGATCGGCAATTTCCTTAATGGCCGGCTTTCTCCTGCCGTCTTTCCTTCGTTCTTCGTTTCCTTCCATTGCCTAAACCATCTCGATTCGTTCAATATCGATTGCGCCGGATTTTACCGTGACGAAAGGAACGCCGTCCCTTATGCCTGCCAGGCCATAGCCGCCGGCCGTGCACAGGAAACTGCTGTAATCGCCCGAAACGTTCGGCGATACGTACAGCGTCCGGTCGACGGCATCGTAACGAATGCCGCTCCAGCCTTGGAGAAGGCCGTAGGAAGCCAGCGCCCGCGCATACCAGTGGCCGCACTCGTATTCGTCGAACGGGTTGCGCGTCTGTCCATCGTAGCGATCGCGGCAGACGCGGACGATTTCCATTCCTTCCTCGATGCAGCCGAGCGAGAGCAAGTGGGAAGCGACCTGGTACTCGATCCCTGTCCACACTTCATTGCTATACACGAACGGCAGCGCCAGCTCGCCGCCTCGAGGCCAGGTGCAGAGCAGCAAGCCGCCTTCATGGCCAAGCGCATATCCGGGACGCTGCGGGTTGGCGTGCGCGGACAAGTCATGCTTCAGATTGTATTTATGAATGCTGAGCAGATGGCTCCTTACGTAATCGCGGTTCAAAATATCGCCGAGGCCGCACATTTCGGCCAGCCATGCACCGATAATACCATCCGACAGGCAGCCTTTGCCATACTGATACTTCGGACCTTCCTCCTGAAGCAGCTCCGTCGCCTCCGGCGAATAATTGACGGTCCACGACTGCGCGTCGAGCGGCGAAGCGGTCCGCAGCCCTTCCCAAATGATTTTCTGCTCGAAATATTCGCCGTTGAACAGCTCGTTCTCTAGGTACGCCCTGCCTTGGCGATACATCGCGTCATACGTCTCGCACGTCTCGGACGCTTCGCCTGCGGCTTGCGCCATGAGAGACGCTGCCTTGAGCGCGCCCAGGTAGATGGAGGAGCACATGCCGTCCGGGCCCCAGAATTCGATATCGTACGTATTGTGGTGAGGCTCGGTCAGAATGCCTGCCCGGTCCGGATCCCACGACTCGATGCAATAATCCAGGCTCTGCTTCACTTTCGGCCAGATCGCGAGCAGCCATTCGGAATCCCCGCCGATTCTCCATTCGCGGTACACTTTCATGATGCCGCCAAGCTGACCGTCGCTGGCTGCGTGGAAATCATGCTTCGCAGGCCGGATCGGCAGCGGAACGCGGAAATTCTGATGGCCCTGCTCGTCTTGGCCTTCGCCGAATTCGGTATTCCGGATGCCGCGCTCCAGCTCCGGGAACAGATGCGGGATCGCCTGCGCATAGTTCCACACATGCGTGCAGGTGCCATGGCAGCTGCCGCCCTTGTCGAAGCAGCCTTCCCACGCCCACAGACGGCCGTCGGTTTGCCGCAGCACCGTCGGCGACTTCAAGATCGAGAGATTGGCCGTAATGGCTTCCGCCGCCTCCGCTGGCAGCGTCGCGCTATAGATTGTATCGGTGAAGCGCTTACTTTCCTCGCGCAGGCGATCGTAATGACGGAACCAATATTCCGACACGGCCGATTGATCGGCATACCGTCCCGCGTACCACGGCTTATGGTACTTCGCGGCTTGTTGGTCGTCCCCTTGGGCAGAAGCCTGATCGGCGGACCCCTCGGATTGATTCGTTTCCGGAACGAACCAGCTCAGCATGACGCGTACCGTCTGCCGCTCGCCCGGCTGAAGCGTCAGCGGTACGAAGATGCTCGCACCCGGACCTGGCCGGCCTTCATTGAATGGCGCCTTCTCGCTGCTCCGTCCGGCTTCGATGTCGTTCCAGATCATCGTCAGCGAATCGAACCATCCGCCTCTGAACCAAGCGCAATCGACCCGGGCGCCCGGGTGGTCGGTAAACGCGCTGAACGCCCCCTGCTCCCACGGCTTGCCGTCGACCGCCGGTTGATCCAGCACGAAGCCCCTGCCCGATTCGGCACGCAGCACGCGGTGATTGTCGGCATTCGGGACCGCCATGAACTGTGCAGCGTTGAACGAATAGACCAGCTCGACCGCCTCGTCCGTACGGTTCGCGAACGTAAATTCCAGCGCCGCGGCCGGCAAGCTGGAATCGTCGGCGTTCAACGGAATGAACGGACTCCAGCCGGTAATCGTCGCCTCCACCGGAATTTGCGGATCGCGCAGCTCGACCGTCCCGAACGGAAACCGCCCTTGGAACGAGCTGCTCTCGAACCGCGGCAGCCCGTAATGTTTGCCCGACAGCCCATTGCCCGGTCCGGCGAATTGTTCCGCTCCCCGGCTGAATATTTTCCACGTCGGCACTTGCCCTTCCAGCACTCTGGCGATGCGGCCGTCCTTCCCCTTCACGCTGATCGCCGAGAATACCATCGGTTCGTTCATGATGTCCGGCGTATTGCGAAGCGAGAAATGCGACAGCGCGCCTGTTCCTTCCAAGCAAATATTGCCCGCTCCGATGCCGCCAAGCGGAAATGCAACATGCGAATTATGGCTTCCCTCGTAGATGCCGTTATACGACTTTGTATGCACCCTAAGCCCTCCCAAAAGTTGGTTTTCGTCAGCTTAGGATCATTATAGCTCACCGATAAAATAAATTCAGTAAATTTATCGTTATTAATTTTATTTTATTTAATTCATTAATTCTCGACCGTGATCGTCTGGTAGACCTCTCCCCGGTACTCCGAGCGGTCAGCGATATCTTCATGGAGGTCGAAATTCACCGACGCTGTCAACACGTAAGTGCCCGGCGGCAAAATCAGATCCTTCTCCGCGTAGAAAGCGCGCCAGAAATCCGCATCGGGATCGTCGCTCCCGTAACCGCCGCTTTTGAAGAATGGATACGTGTACGTCTTCCCTCGCACCAGTTCGGTCGGAGCGCGTTCCGCCGTGGACATGCCGTCCATCGCGAAATCCTTGCCGTCGTGTATGCCGAAGCCCAGAAACCCATGTGATCCGTATATCGTTACTTTCGGCTCGTCTCCGACATAGGCAAAAGTCGCCGAAGCGACGATCGGTTCGCCTTTCTTATACGTCGTCCGATCAAGATGCAGCTTCATCTCGAACAGGTCGTCCCGATAGGAAGGCTTCGGGTGAGCCATCTTCTCCATGACCGCCTTGTTCGCTTCCTCCCGTGCCTTGTCTTGCGAATTGTTCTCCTCTGCTTGGCCGCATGCCGTCAGCGTCAGCAAGACGATGGCAATTACGATAAAGAGCCGCTGCATAGGTCTTCCCCTCCTTTGTACGCCTGATTAGGATTACCTTCAATAACGGGAGCCGCGAAAATTAAGTTGCACCGTCTGCGGCGCGCGAAGGAATTGTTTCGCGAGGCCGCGAATGTACTTAGGATTAGAAGAAGCAGCCGAATCCGAACAGGAGGAATTCCGATGGCCAGAATGAAAATCCCCCGGTAAGCCCGAGCCCCGCCTCTCTTGCGGTTTGCGCATAGCATTCAACCAAATAAGAGAGGGTGCAAGTAGCATGTGGCCGAGAAGAATAAAATGGAACGAACTGCGCTTCGGCGTCGAAATTGAATTTATCGGTGGTCGTCCGTCGGAGCTGGAGCTGCTGCCGGGCTGGGTTATGGCGCTGGACGAGCTGCAAATCGACGATGGCGGCGAAGAATCCGGCAGCGAACTGCAGACGCCGCCCCTGGCATGGGCGGACCGGGACCAGCTTCGCGTCATGCTGGCGCGCTTGCGCGAGCAAGGAGCGCGCATGAACTGGAGCTGCGGACTCCACGTGCATGTCGGCATCGAACCTTGGGGCGAGGCGCTGGCACTGCCGCTCGTGGATGCCGCATTGGCAAGCCAGGACGCGCTGCGGGCTCTGATGACGACGAGCAAGGAGCGGCTGGTCTATTGCCCGCCTGTTACGGAAGAGATGCGCGATGCGTACAGGCGCAGTCCCTGCCGGGAGGCGTTGTGCCGCAAAGGCCGGCCGCAATCCCATCGCTGCGGGATCAACGCCGCGGCCTGGTACGATAACGGCACGGTCGAAATCCGCTATGCCAACGGCAGCTTGAACGAAGACGAGATCTTGCGCGTCGTCGAGCTATGCCTCCGGTTCACGGCCGCCGTCGGCGAAGGACGCGAGCTCCCCGCGTCGCCGCGCGAGCTGGCTGCCGCGCTGGATGCGGCGCCGGACGGCTATCCGCCGCCGATCCCGGTCCCGCGCTGGTATCGGGAACGGATCTGGCTTGAAGATGCGCTGCTTCCGGCCGTTGATGAACTCGTCCAGCGGCTCGTCCCGGGCGGCGAGCTGCATCACGCGCTGCCCGTGGAAGACGGCATTCTGATTGCCATCGAAGGAGGCGGCGGACTGCTCAGCTATGTGTTGAAACCGCCTGCCGACGGCTGGCAGATCGTGCGTCAAGTTGTCGCGTCGCCGCCGTCTAGCCGTTAGTACACCGGGGCGCCTTCAATTCTCGCAAAACCATCTGCTCAAGCAAAAATGGCATCACGGGGCTCTGTCCCCGTGATGCCATTTGCCGTTTCCGGTCTGCCGCGGCAAGCTGCCGGTCAAGATGAAGAAGCGTCCAAGAAATATCGCGTACCGCCACATAACTTACCTTAAAGGAGGTGGTACACTTGGCCTTAACCCGGCGGTATACCTTATCGGATTTAAAAGATGAAGTCTATTACTTCGATTCGAACTGGAGAAGAATTTTCACGAATGATCGGGCGATCTATGTCGCAACGAAAAACAATGCGACGCTTACCATCAGTATTGTTAACGCTAAGGGTAATAAAGTTCCCAAGGTGCTCCAGAAGTTTAAAAAGGGAAGCAGAATTATCGTGATCGGGCTTGCCGTGCACGCTCCTCCGCATACGACGATAAACCTTTGAGTCAAATGTCGGCCGATAGGAACATTGACCGAACCAGTCCGCAGCGCATGCGGACTTTTTTAATGCGCGGCGCGAACCGTTCACTCCGCAAATTTCTTAATAAATTCAAACGCATGATCCGGCCGGTCGGGGAAGGCGCCGATGGCCGCAATGTATTCTTTACCGACGAGGGGAAGTCCCTTAAAGAGCGGGCTGGCAGAGATGTCAATTCCATAGACATGCTCCTCGGGGGCGTTTTCGTCATCCACCAGCATCTTCGCTTTCAGCTCGAGCTCCGGTTTAAGGCCCGGGCCCAGCTTAGCGGCATTGGCGCCGTCGAGCGGAAGAAAGGCGCCTACCGCCGCCAGCCTCGTAAAGTTCGTTTTGTCCAAAATATAAACATCCGGCTGGTTCATCGTCAAATCGATACTGCTCTTCTCAAGGAATCCCAAGTCCTCCTGCTTATCCATATCCTTATGCAGGTAAGTGTAGAATGCCTTGACCCGCTTCCACTGCGGAAAGTCCGACAAGATATCCGCTTCCAGCGGGCTCAAGTCGCTGAGGATATGGCTGCCGTCCTTGGTCAGATATTCGCCGTAGAAGGAGACGCTTACGTCGATAGGCGGAAGCTTGGCGAGCGCAGCCGCATGGTTGCGGTGGTCGATGTATCCCTTGGTGCCGTAAATGACGACGAGAATAAGCGCGATCACGCCGAGCAAATGGAACTTATAGTAACTGAAAAAATGGTCGATCTTCTCGGCGGAACCGGCCATGCCCTTGTATCTGCCGTAGGCCGAGGCGTTGTACTGCTCGACCGTCTTCTTCTCTTCGTATTCCAAAATCGTTTTGTACGCCTTATTGATCTCTTCCAGGTAAAGGCGCTGTTCGTCTGATTGTTTCGAATCCTCGCGTTGGCGGCTGGCGCGATCGCGGCGGATCAGCAAGGAATACTTGGTCTCGGCTTCTTCCTTCGATGCGCCTTCAGGCAGGCCCAGCAGCTCGTAAGCCTTCTTCCGTTCATCCATAACGGGTCTACCTTCCTTTCTCTCTATGTTCCATAATGATATCGAATTCGCTAGCCCGAACGTAGGGGTCAATCATCTGATCTTGTACGGCATTGGTACGATAGCGATCAAGAACGCATGCCGTCGGCTGCAACCTTACCGGACCGGTTACCGTCCAGAAACTATACTACCAACCGATACGGAGGTAATGGATCGTGAAACGTTTCTTGATCGTGCTGCTCGCAGCCCTGTTCGTGCTTTCTTTTCATCAAGTCAGCTCTGCGTCGGCAGCAGCTTTACCGGAGAAGTCGAACGTCTATCTGAAAGCCGGAAAATTTTACATTCTCTATACGAAACCCGCGCCGCCGTTCGTTGACGCGCATAATCGGATCGTCGTGCCGCTGCGCGCGTTCGAGGATCTTTTTGGCGGGAACGTTGCTTATTCCGCTTCCACGAAAACCGCTCGGCTTACCTGGCTGGATCATGAGTTTGCATTCGTGATCGGTTCGAAAACCGCTCGAATGGACGGGCAAACGGTTGTCATGGATACGACGCCCGTGCTTAAAAACGGCGCCATGTTTCTGCCCATACGGATCTTTCTGGACAGGGCCGCATTAAAGAACCACTGGGATTCCAAGGAGAACGTACTGGTCTTGGATGACGAGCGTATCCTTGCGGGAGAATCCTTTCAAGATTTCGACGGGAATGACCTCTACCGTCAGAATGAAGACGGGGCTTTTCGAATTAGCGACTATACGGTCAAGAACAAAAGCAACGGCACCTTCGAGCTCACCGTCCATGCAACGAACATAACGGGCGAAGATATCCCCGCGGGAAAAGCAGACATCCATCCGCTCGTGGATTTCGGGCCGGGATACGGAGGATTCGCAACCGATTCCTATAGTCGTCCAATCGATCCGGCGCTTCCGGCAATCAAGGCAAACGGCACGATCGCCGTATCGCGGAGTTTCCCGCAAGAAGACATTGACTATATCATTACCGTAGCGAGGTTGTTTTCGGATTCATAAAATAGAACGTTCAAACGCTTGCCGAACAGGACAAGCAGTTTACCGATATTTTGCTCTACGGATATGACAAAGAGCCTGTAACCTATGTTTACAAGAAAAAAGGAAAAGGGAAATCCCTATATCTCCAGCGTTCCGGTTTATCCCGTGCTATAAAAGAGCGTTCAGAACAGCTCCAGCCGCCTGTAATTGTTCCGAATATAATGCACGCCGGAGTAGACCGTTAACGCGAGCGCCGCATAGAGCAGCACTTGATCGACGGGAACGGAAGTGAAGAAGCTGAACGGACGGTTCCGCAGCAGGACGGCGGTGATTGCCGCGACTTGGAACACCATTTTGATTTTGCCCGTTCCGTCGGCCTGCAGCGCGATTCGCCGGGACGCCGCGATGATGCGCAGACCGGTAATGATGATTTCGCGCGCGACGATGACGAAGGCCACCCACGCATAGGTCATATGCTGGCTTACCATCAACACCAGCGCGGCGGAGATAAGCAGCTTATCCGCGAGCGGATCCAACAGCTTGCCGAGGTTCGTCACGAGGTTGTACTTGCGCGCGATATATCCGTCCAGCTTGTCCGTGGCCGAAGCCAGCAGGAAGACGCCCGCCGCATAATAGATGCCGTAAGCAGCCAAATGTTGAAGAACGGCGAATTTAGCGGTCAGCCACGACGGATAAATGGGAAACAACAGCATGAACACGGGGATCAACAGGATCCGCGCAACGGTGATTTTGTTCGCCAGGTTCATAGTATCTCTCCTCGGTCGGCAGCCGCCGATTGTGTTTCTATTCGTGCATTTCTATACGTGTACGTTCATTATTTTCATTTGTCCTGCGGCGATTGCAAGGTTGAACGGGCAGACCGAGCTCTTCCCGTTAAACCCGCTGAATGACCCAAAGCAGCCAGATCAAGGCCCCCAGCATAAGCCCGCCGCTCCCGAAAAACGCAAAAAGAATGAGTTTGTTCTTCATAGCTTCAGCCTCCTTATTCGCTTGGAATGATCCGCGAACGTTTCTCCCTTAACCGCTTTCCCTGTATTTGCGTGGCGTCATGCCGATGGATTTCATGAATACGCTGTAAAATGAAGGCTCGCTCTGGTACCCGACGATCTCCGCGATTTCCTTAACTTGCAGGCTGGTCGTGCGCAGGTAGCGCTTCGCCGCTTCCATTCGGCAATAAATGAGAAACTGGATGGGACTTACCCCTACTATCTCTTTAAACAAATGCGCCAAATGGTATTTATTCAAATACGTGTCCGCGGCAAGCGACTCCAACGTCAGCGGCGCGCCGTAGTTCTCTTCCATCATCCGCTTCGCCTTCCACACCGCTTCCTTGGCCGTCGACCGAGGGCGTTCCGCCGCATCCCCGTAATAGACCATCCGCGCCAGTTTCACGAACAGCAGGCCGAGATAATGGTTCGCCGCAAGCTCGGATTCCGGCTCCATGCGATGATGTTCCGCGATGCATTCCCGCATCAGCCTGCTGATGGCCGGCATATGCTCGTGCAGCTCGATAACCGGGTCTCTCCCGGGACCGATCAAATAATCCGGCGGAAGCTCTCCGATCCGCAGTCCCGTAAATCCGATATATGTAGCGCGAAAGGGATGCTTCGTGGACAATTCCTTATGCCACAGCCCCCGCTGATAGAAAAGGATCGTTCCGGCTCCGGCGACGTAGCGCCGGCCATCGATTTCGAACTCGCCCTCGCCTTCCTCGACAAGCAGCATCTCGCTGTTGGCGTCATGTTTATGCAGCTCCAGGTTGAACCGGAACGAAATCCCGTCCGCATCGAAGGACGCTCCCGACATATAGACCGGCTGGCTGCGGAACAGCGATGCCTCGCTCATTGGCATTCTCTCCCATAATCGCAAGAATGGATAGTTTTTCTCACAAGCTTTCTTATTGTTTCGCTGTATGAATTGGCATAGTCTAGTAATAGATAGCGCTTGCATTTTCTATCTCCAGAATAGCGTATTCCTGCGATAACTTACAACATTAAATAATTCATTGAAGGAGCGTGCTCGTTTTGCTGCATTTCCACAAACGGCAGTTGTCCGATGAGAAGTATGAAGCGTGCGCGGTATTCGACGTAAACGGCGACGGCGTGCCCGATATCGTCAGCGGAGCGTACTGGTATGAAGGGCCCGATTACGCGAACAAACATGTGATTTGCGACGTTCCCTTCATCTCGGAATACCATGACGACTTCTCCGATTATCCGATGGACGTCGACGGCGACGGACGCCTCGATATCATAACCGGCGCCTGGTGGGGCGAAACGCTGCGCTGGCGCAAAAATCCCGGCGAGCCCGGCGTTCCCTGGGAAACGTACGACATCGACCGCTGCGGCAGCATCGAGACGATCCGGTATTTCGATATTGACGGCTGCGGCGTGCCGGAGATTTTCCCCAACACGCCGGGAGCGCCGCAAGCGTTCTATAAACTCGTCCGGGATGCCGAAGGCCGGGGCACCGGCGAATTCCGGAAGTTCGTCATCAGCGAAGGCGCAAGCGGCCATGGCATGGGCTTCGTCGACGTGAACGGCAACGGCCGGATGGACGTCGTGCTGGCGGGCGGCTGGCTGGAACAGCCGGAAGATCCTTTTGCCGGCTTATGGACGTTCCATCCGGAATTCTCGCTCGGCAGCGCCAGCGTACCGGTGCTCGGCCACGACGTGACCGGCAACGGATTGACGGATCTTATCGTCGGTCAAGCGCATGATTACGGACTGCATTGGTACGAGCAAGGACGCGCCGCAGACGGATCGCGGACGTGGACGAAGCATAAGATCGACATGTCCGGCTCCCAGTTCCACGATCTATGGCTGGTCGATCTCGACCTCGACGGCGAGCTGGAGCTCATCACGGGCAAACGGTACCGGGCGCATAACGACGGCGATCCCGGGGCGTTCGACGACATCGGCATTTACTATTACAAGATCAATGGCGGCCGGTTCGAGAAGCATGTCATCGACTACGGTCCGGCTGGCGAAGCATCCGGCGCGGGCATCTACTTCTGGGTGCAGGACCTGAACGGCAACGGCTATCCCGACATCGTGGCGCCGGGCAAAGACGGTCTCTATCTCTTCGAAAATCTTGGACAAAGCGAGGGCTAACGGAATGAGCAAAGTACGGATTGGTTTTGTGGGCGGCGGCGGCATGGGGCAGATGGCGCATTTGAGCAACTATGCGGTGCTCGGGAACGAATGCGAGGTCGTGGCGCTGGCCGAAATCCGGCCGCAGTCCGCGGCGCTCGTCGCGCAGCGTTACGGGATTCCCGAAGTGTACGGCAGCCATATGGCATTGATCGCGAACGCCAAGGTCGACGCCATCGTCGCGCCCCAGCAGTATCGCAACCATGCGGCGCTGATTCCGGATATTCTGCGCGCGGGCATTCCGGTGTTCACGGAGAAGCCGCTCAGCTTGACCGTCGAAGCCGGCCGCGAGCTCGTGCGCATCAGCGAAGAGACCGGCACGCTGCATATGGTCGGCTATCACAAACGTTCCGACCCGGCGATGGAACGCGCCAAGAAGGAAGTCGACGCATGGCGCGCGAGCGGCGATTACGGCAAGCTGCGCAGCATCCGCGTGACGATGCCGCCGGGCGACTGGACCGCCCAAGCGGACAGCCCGCTGAATGCGGGCGATCCCTATCCGGCTTTGACGCCGGAGCCGGGCCCGGCGGATTACACGGATGAGCAAACGCGCGAGCTGGATACTTTCGTCAACTACTACATTCACCAGGTGAACGCGATCCGCTTCTTCCTCGGCGAGAACTACAAGCTGACGTTCGGCGATCGTGCCGGCGTACTGCTCGTCGGCGAAAGCGAAAGCGGCGTCACGGTCAGCCTGGAAATGGCGCCGTACCAGACGTCCATCGAATGGCATGAACACGTCATCGTCGGCTTCGAGAACGGCTTCGTCCGCGTCGACCTCCCCGCTCCGCTCGTTCGTCAGCAGGCGGGCAAAGTGACGATTTACCGGGACAACGCCAAAATCGGCGAGCCTGAAATCGTCCAGCCGATCATGCCCAACGTCTCCGCCATGCGCAACCAGGCGCGCAACTTCCTGGCTGCGGTCCGAGGCGAACGCCCAGCGCCGTGTACATCGAAGGAAGCGCTCGAGGATCTGATACTCGCTCGTTCTTATATTGATTTCATGTCGCGGACGTACGGGAACGGGTTGGCGAAGGTGTAGTTGGCGGGGCGCGAACGGCGGGGTGCGGGGGCGCGCTGTGTCGCTGGCGCTGCGTGAGGGCGGGGCGCGTCGCGAACGGCGGGGTGCGGGGGCGCGCTGCGTGGCTGGCGCTGCGTAATAGCGGGGCGCGGGGCGCGCTGTGTGGCAGCCGCTGCGTGAGGGCGGGGGCGCGGGGCGCGCTGTGTGGCAGCCGCTGCGTGAGGGCGGGGCGCGTCGCGAACGGCGGGGTGCGGGGGCGCGCTGCGTGGCTGGCGCTGCGTAATAGCGGGGTGCGGGGGCGCGCTGCGTGGCTGGCGCTGCGTAATAGCGGGGCGCGGGGCGCGCTGTGTGGCTGGCGCTGCGTAATGGCGGGGCGCGCTGCATGGCTGACGCTTCGTAGACGGCGGTGCGCCAGCCCAAGCAATTAACGTAACGAACCTAGACGACGCTATTCGTTACAAAAAGCGTCCGTTTGATGGCTAACGAACTCAGATGAGCTTATTCGAGCGAAAGTGGCCTATAACACTGGCAAAACAACCAAATAGCGCTGCTGAGATTCGTTAGGATTCAAAACGGCCGTTTTTGCCTGCAATAAGGCTTCTAGGATTCGTTACAATCATGACTCTTGCTTGTGGTTGTTCTCTTGGGATTGTTACTCGGGGTTGTTTCTTTGAGTTGTCCTTGAGGTTGTTACTTAGGTTCGTCCTTGGAGTGTCCTTGGGGGTTGTTCCTCAGTGTTGGTCTTTGGGGGCTGTTCCTTGGAGCTGTTCCTCAGTGTTGGTCTTTGGGGGCTGTTCCTTGGAGCTGTTCCTCAGTGTTGTTCTTTGGGGGCTGTTCCTTGGAGCTGTTCCTCAGTGTTGGTCTTTGGTGGCTGTTCCTTAGGGGTTGTTCCTCAGTGTTGGTCTTTGGGGGCTGTTCCTTAGGGGTTGTTCCTCAGTGTTGGTCTTTGGTGGCTGTTCCTTGGTGGCTGTTCCTTGGTGGCTGTTCCTTGGTGGCTGTTCCTTGGGGCTGTCCTCAGTGTTGTTCTTGGGGTTGCTCCTTGGGGTTCTCCTCAGGGTTATTCCTCGGGGTTGCTCCTTGGGGTTCTCCTCAGGGTTATTCCTCGGGGTTGCTCCTTGGGATTGTCCTTGTGATTATCCTTGGGATTATTCCTTGCTCTTCCCTGCAAAGCCCCCCCTGCTGGGGGGAGTTCTGCTTGCAATGCTTTTAAACCCTTGATCAGCGGGCAAGGCCCGGTGGACGGCATGGAGTCGTAGCAGCGTAGTTTATGCTAGCGAAGCAGGTGAATGCTGCATTCCATGTCTTCCGACATTGAACGCAAACCAATCACCTTAAGCGTTCGCCTTTGTAGTCAGATTTCAACCATTAAAATGTTTAACTAGATGAAGGAAATCTGCACTACAACAGCGATTGGAAACCCCTACCGCCCGCAGGGCCCTCCCCCGCCGTACTAAATCCATTCCACCAGAACGGGGTGTTCTAATGAGAAGAGTTGCCATCATCGGAGCAGGCAGCGTCGTATTTTGCAAAACGCTGATCCTGGATATCATGGCTACGGAAGCGCTGGAAGAAACCGAATTCGTGCTTATGGCGCCGTCGACCACGAAGACGACGCATGTCAAAGGCTACATCGACCGCGTCATCGCCCAGAACAACCTCAAGGCCACGGTGTCCATCACGACCGACCGGCGCGAAGCGCTGCAGGGCGCGAATTACGTCATCTGCTCCTTCCAGATCGGCGGCCTGACCGCCTTCGAAATGGACTACCAAATCCCGCTCAAATACGGCGTCGACCAATGCATCGGCGACACCTTGGGACCAGGCGGCGTCTTCCGTGCCTTGCGCAGCATTCCGGTTATTCTGGACGTCGCGCGCGACATGGAGGAGCTCTGCCCGAAAGCGATCCTGCTCAACTACGTCAACCCGATGGCCATGATCTGCTGGGCGCTCGGCGAGACGAACATCCAGTATGTCGGCCTGTGCCACGGCGTGCAGACGACGCTCGACCTCATTTCCGGCTATACGGGCGTGCCGAAGCAGGAGATCGATTATATAACCGGCGGCATCAATCATATGGGCTGGTTTCTCAAAATCGAGCGCGAAGGCCAGGATCTATATCCGCTGCTGCGCGAGAAGTTCGAGCAGCCGGAATTCTACGTGAACGAGAAGGTGCGCGGCGAAGTGTTCCGGCACTTCGGCTATTTCATGACGGAGTCGACGGGCCATCTGTCCGAGTACGTGCCGTGGTTCCGGCAGTCGAAGAAGGCGCTCGACCTCTACTGCGACGAGCCTGCATTCGGCGGCGCAACGGGCGCCTATTACAACTGGTGCGTCTACGTCGCGGGCAAGTACACGGAATCCGATCTGCTGACGGATGAATCGGCCGATCTGCCGCCGCGCAGCATCGAATATTGCGCCTACATCATCGAGGCGCTGGAAACCGGCAAGCCGTTCAAGTTCAGCGGCAACCTGCGCAACAACGGCATGATCAAGAACCTGCCGGACGACTGCTGCGCGGAAGGCCTCGTCTACGCGGATCGGACCGGCATCCACCGGACGATCGTCGGCGAGCTGCCGGCGCAATGCGCGGCGCTGAACCAAACGAACATCAACGTCCAGCGGCTGGCTGTCATGGCTGCCAAATCCGGCGATCCGGAAACGGTCGTGCAGGCGATCGCCCTCGATCCGTTGACTTCTTCCGTGCTCACGCTGAAAGAAATCCGCGAGATGGTGACGGAGATGCTCGATGCCGAAAGCGAATGGCTGCCGCAGTTCGGCAATCGCCGGCCGCGCCCGACGCCGACGATCCACATCCCCGCCGACGTCAAACGGGCCGACGTGCCTATCGATCCGGCGCTTGCCATCTTCGCCCGGTTAGGCGAGCTGGCGCAATAAGCAGTTCCAAAACCGAATTTAGCGCTTATCTTGGCTCCAGGCTGCCCCGTTGCGGTCGCCGGAGCCGAGATAGGCCTTTTTTTCGTTCCAAGGGTACATCGGCCAGGCGGTATGAGTGGTGTGATCTAGCAACATTGCGAGTAGAGGGGATGGTTTAGACGGGGTTAGACGATGACGATGGATTAAGCGATGAATGGAAGAGGGTAGCCGAGCACGGCGGCAGCAGGTACCGATACCCGCTTCAGTCAAGCCTCGCCGTCTGCGGCATCCCCATGTAGCGCCGTCCATTCCCGGACAAGCAGCCCCATCGCGATCAGGTCGTAGCGGCGTCCCCCGCGCAGGACGGCCTCGCGCAGTCTTCCCTCTTCCACGAAGCCCGCCTTCTCGTAGACGCGAATCGCCGCCTGATTGTAAGCGATCACCTCAAGGCTGATCCGTTCCAGGTTCAGTTCATAAAACGCATAGCGCAGCAGCATGGCGACGGCGTCCTTTCCGTATCCTTTGCCGCGGTCCTCCGCGCTGCCGATGCCGACGGCCATCCGCGAAGAGCGGTTGTTCCACTCGATGCCATGGAGCGCGGCGAAACCGACGAGCCGGTCGTCCTCAAGCGTCCGGAGCATGAATTCGATCGTATTCTTGCCGTTCTCGGCCTGCTCGAAGAACGCCGCCGTCTGCGGCACCGCGAAATCGGTGTCCACGTTGCGCATATAATCGTAACTTTCGGTAAACCGCGACAGCTCCGCCGCGTCGTCCGGCTGCACCGCTGCGAAGCGAAGCCATTCGCCTTGGAACAAATCCTGATGTTGGTTCATGTGGTTCATGTGGTTCATGTGGTTCATGTGGTTCATGTGGTTCATGTGGTTCATGTGGTTCATGTGGTTCATGCGGTTCATGCCGCTTCCACTCCTTCGGGTCCGGATTTCAACAGCCGGCTTTGCTATATTATACCTGCCAAACCTAACGGACCGCCACTATCCGCTCGCTGCCGAACGTCCCCCTCCCCGTCCCCCACTCAACCTCACAGCAACGCCAACAGACCGCCGATCTCTCGGCAGCCTGCAGTCAAACCCATGCGAGCGGACTCTCTAACCCTCCGCCCATCCTTCCGGTAAATTACCAGAACAACTCTACCTGTCCCTTCAGCTTCAACAGCGCCTCGGCAAAGTAATAATCACCGTAGATGATCGGCACGTCCACGTAAGCGTTCCTGGAGTAAAAGCCTGTCGCGTGAAGCAGCAGTCCTTGCTCCTTCTCCTCCCACGCTCCGTAATTCTCATCCAGCGAGCGAAGGATCGCCGCTGCCGCCGAACGGTAGTAGGCTGCATCCGGACCTTCGGCAAAACCCGCGATTTCGAGAATCCCCGAGGCCGCAATCGCAGCCGACGACGAATCGCGCGGCATGCCGTTCACGTCCGGCAGCAGGAAGTCCCAGTACGGCACTTTGTCCTCCGGCAGGCGGGAGACGAAGAAATGGGCCGCCCGCTTCGCAGCGTCCAAATACCGCTGTTCCCCGGTATAGCGGTAGCTGAGCGCGAAGCCGTACAATGCCCAAGCCGTTCCGCGCGCCCAAGCCGATTCGGCGGCATAGCCTTGTCCGGCAAGCGCGCCTGTCCGTTCGCCCGTCTCCGGATCGAAGCACACGATATGATACGACGATCCTTCAGGACGAAGGAAATCGCGCAGCACCATATCCGCATGACGCTTGGCGATATGCTTGTACCGCGGGTCGCCGAGCTCTTCGGAAGCCCAGTACAGCAGCGGCAGGTTCATCATGCAGTCGATGATCGCCCAGCCGCTGTGATCCTCGCCGTCCCAATCCGGCCATGCGCGAATGAAATCGCCGGCCGGATTGAAGCGCCCGGCGAGCAGATTGGCTGCCATCAGGCCATGCCGTCTCGCATTCGAATCCTGGCACAGCTTGTATTGCGCAACGCTGCTCAGGCTGAACATGAAACCGACGTCGTGATGCAGCTCGTCGTAAGCCGTCAGCGTCTCGCCGAGCTTCCGCTCCAGCGATTCCGCCGTCAACCGCAGCCGCTCGTCGCCGTTCTCCCGATAGACGAGCCAGAGCAGGCCCGGCCAGAAGCCGGCGCCCCAATCATGCGCGGGGCAAGAGTTATAGGTGCCGTTCAAGGATGCATGCGGGAACGTATCGGCGATCTCCGCCGCGTTCCGGGTGATTTTGGCCGCGGTCCGCTCCCAAGCGTCCGTCACCCAAGCTTCCACGTTCAATTGTCGTGTCGTCGTCATGTACGTCTCCTCCTCGCTCTATATAACTTCCAGATCATCCGGACCCGGCAGCTTCGGATGCGGGGCATGCGGCTCCGATTGATACCAGAAGGAAACGGAAGCAATGTCGTCCTGAAGCGGCAAGTAGCGGCCTTCCGAACGCCAGCCCAGCGCTTGGATCGTCACGCGCAGGTCGGATTCGAAACGGATCGGATCCATGACATGCCAGCGGTACATGCCGAAGCGCTGCTGGCTCTTGTACAATCCGTCCGGCTTAAGCACTTGAGGCATGCCCATGTACGCCGTCGAGTAGATGCCGTACTGACCGTACGGATGCTCGAAGTTCCAGGCGCCGCCGAAATAATCTTCCGTTCCGGTGCCGCAGATCGTCGGGAATTCTTGATCCCCGTCCATGAAAAACTTAATTTCGCCTTCGCCCCACCAGCCGTTGCTGTTGGATTGCCAAGCGAGGTACGTGCCGACGTAATGGCCTTTTCCTTGCACGCCGTCGATCAGCGTATGAACGTCCTTGTAAGCCAGCGGATTGCTGCGGCGCCACTGCGCATGGAAGTAAGCCGCGTCATCCGGCACCGTCGTAAGCGTATAGGTCACTTGGTAATAGAGAACGACCGGCTTCGTCGAGCGGTTCTCCACCGTCATGCGCGCATGCTGGCGGAACGGCATGGCCCAATAGCTGTTCATGCCGCCGGCCGGGTTCACCGCCACCGGAATAGAATTCACGTTGCTGCGCTCGCACCAGCCGTTGCAGAAGAAATCGCCGAGCGGCACTTCGACGGAAGGCTGCGTCTCCTTGTCCCAATAGAAACGGAGGATCAGGTTGCGCCAATTGTTCGGCGAGCAGGTCAGCCAAATATGTTGAATGGCGCCGGGGCCATCGATGTCCGCCATCGTAAATACCGTGCCCGGCTGGATTTCGACCGAAGGCGAAACCTTCCAGCCCAGGCCCAGATCGCGCGCGCAGCTGGCGCCCGTGCCTTCCGTCGCCATACCGCCGTGACCTTTCGCGCCGTCGAAGTTTTCCGCGCTGATCGATCGGGTTTGCGCGTCGGACAGCCGGAACAGATTGCCTAAATTCATGCCAAGTCCATCGAATCCGTTCATTTCATATCCTCCTGTCGGTAGATCTGCAGCTTCCGCGTCCCGGATGCTACAGCTTCTAGTTCATGTAGCGTTAGACGGTACATATGCTCGCCCCAGTTGCGTTGCAAGCGGGATTCCATCGTATCGATCGATTCGATCGCCGGCTTTAAGCGGGCATGGTCGAAGGCGAGCACGGCCCATCGGCCCGGCGCGTATTCGAAACGGAACTCGCCCTCGGCCGACGCAATCGGCTCGCACGGCGTCATGAGGCTATACGCGATATCCGCCGTACCCTCCCGCAGTTCATAGCGATCCGTAATCTCGATATGCGGCGCACCGGCGCGTTCCAGCTTGAACGACCGCTGCCAGACATCGATTCCGGCCTCCGCCGGATAAGCGTCCGCGATATCGATGCTCAAGACCGACTCCGTTGCGCCGGTCGCATAGACCGCATCCTTCGCGCGGTACTTGCCGCCCTCATGCTGAAGAACGCCGCGCACGGTCGGCAGGTTATGGTATTGGGATTGCAAGTACCACAGCTCGAAGCGATTCGGTCCGAACGTCTGCGCTTTGTACTCTTCCGTGCCGAGATCGACGAACAGCGGGCAGCCGTCGACGAATACCGTGAAGCTGCCGACGTCGTTATGGTTGTGGGACTCGAGATTATGTCCGCCCTTGGCAGCCAAGAACAAGCCTTGCTCGCTGCCCTCTTCCGTGCGCGCCATCATGACTTGCGATACCGGCAGCCAAGCATCGCGGACGTACGGCGCTTTCGCATGCCGTTCTTCCCGCTCGCGCTCAAGGAACAGCGCTTGCAGCTGCGCGTACATTTCGAACCAGATATGGATGACGGGGTCGCCTTCCTTCAAGCTCGCGCCCAGATTCATCAAGCGTTCTTCGCCCGTGCGTTTGCCGTACCGGTACATCACGTCGCCGCCGATCATCGGCATGACGTCGCCGTCCGCGAAGTTGACGAAGTAGCGATCATGGATATGCGCTTTATAAATATAGTTGCCGATGTCCTTGATCAGCGGCTCGTCGAATACGTTAATCGCGCCGCCCGTCGAATCGGAGAGCAGCTCCAGCGCTACGAACAAGCCGCCGCCGGAAGGCGCCCAATAGCCGGGGCCCTCGTCGCAGCAGCCATCGGCCGGATAGGTGCCGATGAAGGCATCGAGGCTGCGCATGATTTTGCGCACCGCCTCGGAACGCTTGTCCGAATCTTCTTCGAGCAGCAGGAAGCCCATCAGCGCGCTGCTGTTGCACCACGGATTCCAGTTGTTGACGCGCACGCCAGGCTGGAAGCCCATCCACCAGTAATCGTCCCGCGCCATGTAAGGAACGAGGAGCCGCGCTTTCACTTCGTCGGCGATTCGCCGGCAAATGCGCGTGCTGACCGCGTCCAGCCAAATCCCCATCACATTGCGGATCCACAGCAGCAGATCGGATGTCGCGCAGGTGACCAGCTCGGCCATATGGTCCGTCTTGTCCGGCATGCATTCCTTGCTCGATTTGTCCGCATGAATGCGGTGAAGCGGCGGAACCCATGTCGTCTCTTCGCAATGGACGTAGATCCCGTTGATCACCTGGTTCAGGAACCTGCCTTGACCTTCGATGCACTCCGCCATAGCCAAGATGCCAAGCACGCTGCGCCGCTCGAAAACCGCCCGCATCTGCTTGTTCATCTCGCCGGACGTCCAGTACGCCCGGTAATCCTCGACCTTCAGCGCAGGCCAGGCATAATCGTGATATTGTTCAGCCAGCGCGATCCAGCGTTCCCGCGTTTCGGGAAGCAGTCCTTCCCAAGAGGCACGGTCATCCGCTTTCGGGAAAGGGTCGATCTGCTCCGGGGACAGCAGCGCGGCATTCAAATCCAAGTTCTTGTAACGATCGGAAAGCATCTCATCCTTCTCCTCTCACCCAAGCCGCATTCCCGGTCGGAATGCTCTTGTCACGTATTATAAATGGCGGCGTTTCTGATAAATATATAAAAATTCGGACATCCGTTGTCATCTGATATGCAATTTCCGATGATGGCCGCCGGGCAATAGAAAAGCCGCCCAAGCTCTGGGCGGCTTTTGAAATGTCTGCTATACGCTGCGGAAATGTCTGCTTTGCGCTGCGGAAAATTCTGTTGAAACGGAAGCTGAGAAGTCCACTGAACGGATACTCTGCTGACTCCTGCGCTGCGCGTACGACGCTCTTATGAACACGCGGCGTCGTACCGCTATTCTTTCGCTTGCCGCTCAAATATAATTTCGTACGCTTCCGGTTTGCCGTGGCCGTTATAGTTGGTCGGCAGAACTTGAACGAGTCTCCATCCATCCTTGGCATATTCGGCGATCGTCTCCCGGTGCTTCGGCTCGGTGAAAAATCCGCCTAGCGAGGTTTCGACAAAAATATATTCATACATCGTTCTATCTCCTCCTAAACACGCTCTATTGCTTTCCACTATTTGGACGAATGATTCGCCGCAAAGTTGCGCAGATCGCGTTCAGCAAGTGAAGACAGACGCAGAGTTATACATAAAATTAGGCGATTTGGGAAACTTAACCACAATATGCCTTAAGGAGGTTCTAGCCGGATGAACGGAACAATCACCCCCTTCCAGTTGTCTATGCTGTTGATTACGTATATCGGCATCTCCAATCATGTCATGTTGATTCCTATTCTGCTGGATACCGCGAAGCGGGACGCATGGGTCTCCGTCTTGTTCGCCATTATCCCTTCCGTGCTTCTTGGCCTGCTGTATGTCTATATCTACAAACATATCCCTTCCTCGCTTTCCACTTGGGCGAAAGAGAAAACGAATACGCTGGTATGGCTGCTGTTCACGATTCTGTTCACTTTGTATTTCCTAGTACAGGCGAGTATAAGCATACGAGACACGATCATGTGGTCGAATGCCTCCTATTTGACCTATACCCCAACCTGGGTTCTCGGCCTGTGTCTCATCGGAATCTGTTATATCACGGCGCGAAAGGGACTCGCCGCGATTGCCATTACCAACGGCATTCTGCTGCCCTGGATCGTTCTGTTCGGCTTCTACGTCATGACCGTAAACTTTCAGTTTAAAGATTACAGCTACCTGTTTCCCGTATTGAAAAATCCGGCTGCTTCGATCGCGCATGGCGCTTGGTATACCCTATCGGGCATCACGGAGGTCTTCCTCGTGTTCTTCCTCAAGGACGAGGTCAAAGGAAAATTGTCGCGCATGAATATGACATTGGTCGTGCTTATGTTGATCGAGCTGACCATCGGACCGCTGACGGGCATCATCGCCATGTTCGGTCCGTTCGAAGCCGCGAAGCTGCGATACCCGGCCTACGAGCAGTGGCGCATGGCATCCATCGGAAGCATGATCAGTCAAACCGACTTCTTATCGATTTATCAATGGTTAGCCGGCGCGTTTATGCGCATTTCACTGGCAATCTACATCATCCACACCTTGTGGGTGAAAAAATGGCGTCAGCCCGAGCTATTGCTCATTCTGATTTCCTTGTTCCTCTTTGCCTTCAATCAGATCAAACTGTCCGATGTCAGGTTCCATGATCATGTGAAAACCTATTATTTGATTTCCAGTTTCTTATGCGGCTTTATGTGCATCGTGCTCTTGCCGTGCATTTGGGCAAGCAAGAACAAGAAGGCGGTGAAGCGGAATGGATAAACCGAACGAAAGCGCCATACGGACGTTATTCGAGGATTGCGGCGATGTGGCCTTCGAGCCGCACGGCGGCTTCCTGTTTGTATTCTGCCTGGGCATGGCCAACCGGGAGCAGGTCAACGAGTTGAGCACGTACGGCGCAGACATGTGGCGCCAGCATCCCTTAACCTTGACGAAGCAGTGGAAGAACGAGCTCGCAACCTGCGTGTTTGACGGCAACCTGCTCCTCTTCGATTCGGAATCCGCTTGCTGCTACCTGCAATACGTCGCGGACCCGCCTCAACGGGACCCGGAAGAATCCGTCACGGAATCGTCCTCGAAGGGCGCACGCGACGGATTTACGGAGAGCATCCAAATCAATGTGGCGCTGATCCGCAAACGGTTGGGAACCCCGACGCTCAAAGTAGAATCCTTCACGATCGGAGTCCGAAGCCAAACCGCGGTCCGTCTGCTCTATATCCAGGATATCGCGAATAAGCGGGCTGTCGACGAGGCTCGGGCAAGATTGCGGAAAATCCGCATCGATGCGCTCATTACGAGCTCTCAGCTGGAAGAAGCGATTTCGGACCAGTCGCTGTCGGTGGTCCCGCTGATCGACAATACCGGGCGGCCCGATTTTGCCGCGGAATATTTGGTCGGCGGCCGTTTCGTGATACTGCTTGACGGCTCTCCGCTCGCCGTCGTCGCGCCGGTTACGCTGACATCGCTGGTAAAATCGCCCGAAGACGGCTATTACCGTTCGCTGATCGGCTCGTTTCAACGGCTGCTGCGATTGTTTGGCTGGCATTTGGCGCTGTTCCTGCCAGGGTTCTACATTGCGCTGATCGGATTCAGTTTCGAGCAGGTTCCGCTGCCTTTATTGGCTACGATAGCAACGAATCGCATCGGACTTCCGATGACGCTTCCGTTCGAAGCGATTATCGTGCTCGTCTTGTTCGAGCTGTTCAAGGAAGCCGGACTGCGGCTTCCCAAATCGGTCGGGCCGACGGTGACCGTCGTCGGCGGCATCATCGTCGGCGATGCCGCCATACGGGCAGGCATTACGTCCCCGACCGTTACGGTCGTGGCCGCGACCACGGTCATCGCCGGCTACACGCTCGTGAATCCGACGCTGAGCGGCGTCGTGTCGATCATCCGCATTCTCATCATGATCGTCTGTTCGATACTCGGCATGTTCGGGTTCTTCATGTCCATCTTCCTCGTCGTCTCTTATCTATCGGGTCTTAAGTCGTTCGGGATTCCGTATCTCTCGCCGCTGTCGCCGCCGTCTTGGGCAGATCTCACGGGTGCACTGCTTAAGCGTCCGGCGAAGCATATGACCAAGCGTTCGCAGAATCTCCACTTGCAAGACGATACGAGGATGGAAGAAGGGACCGAATGAAGCGGGCGGCTTGGAAAGCGGCTTTAACAAGCTGTCTCTTGTTATCCCTCTGCGGATGCTGGGACGTCAAAAATATTCAATACTTCAACTTCGTCAATATGATTGGAATCGACTACGTCGATGGCCAGTACAAGATTTATGCGCAAATCAACGATCTCTCCTCCATGGCGAAGCAAGAAGGCGCAAGCAACGTTGCCAATCCGATCGTCGTCGCCAAAGGCGAAGGCGAGAGCATCGGGATGGCCGTGTTCGATCTGCAGAAAGAAAGTCAGATGCGAACCGATTGGACGCAGAACAAAGTGTTTATTTTCAGCGACCGATTGCTTGCCCGAGGCGTCTTCGAAATTCATGATGAGCTCATGCGAACGCGCGACCAGAGGTATACGCCTTGGGTGTTCGCAACGAACGAAGACCTCGCGAAGGTCTTCGGCACGAAGCCGATTACCGGCACTTCCTCCGTGAACACGCTGTACTACCAGCCGAATCTCTTATTCAAACAGCTGCAGTCTTCCTTCAAGCCCCTGAGCTATGAGAACTTCATTCGATCGTCCAGGGAACCATACGAGACGACGCTGCTTGATCACATCAAGCTCAGCAGGAACTGGGATAAAGACGGCAAGCCGATGACACTGCCCATCGTGAACGGCCTTATCGCCTTGAGGAACGGGAAGAGCGAAGCCAAATTCAACCGCGAAGAAGTGAGCGGCGTGAAATGGCTGAGGGAGAAGACCAAACGCGGCATGCTCCCCCTCAAGGACGAGCAGGGAACATTCGTTGGGAGCGTTATGGTGAGGAACAACAAGGTCAAGAAGAAGCCCGCCTATAAGAACGGCAAACGCATGGTCAAGGTGTACATTAGCATGGATGCCGTCCTTCGGGAGCAGCGGCAGCCGCTCGGGCTGCAGGCCATCACCGCGATGATCAAGAAGAACGTCGAGAAGGATATCCTGCAAACTTATGAGAACGGGAAGAAACGATCCGTCGATCTTTACTCCTTGAACGAAGTCTGGTATCGCAAAGGTCTGGCCGTCAATGCCGATATTCCGGAGATCGAGCTGCATGTCAAAGTCATGCTCATCGGCACGAACATGTTCGAGCTGCGGGAGTAAAAAAAAACGGGACAAGGCTGCTGCGCCTCGTCCCGTTTCCGCTATTATTCGAATGTGAATCCGCTCACCGTATCCGCAAGCTGCACGGCGATCCGCTGACGGCCTTCCGGATCTTCGCCGATCCGGTTGCCGATGAAGACGTTATCCTCGGCCACGCCGCGGGCAAAGATGCCGTAACCGCCCGATTCCGCGCCGCCGTTATCCTCGATGACGTTCCGGTGCCAGCGGTTGCCGTTCGCGCCGTTCCCCGGTTTCTCCAGCCGGTAATAGACGCCGCTGTCCCCGTTGCCCGAAATCACATTGTCCTCGAACAGGTTGTAGGAGTCCTTATGGCCGATGCAAATGCCGTAGCTTCCGTTCGCGCAGATCCGGTTGCGGCTGAACTCCCCGAACCGGACGCGCCAGCAGATGAAGAGGCCTGCTAGACCGTTATGCTCCAAGGTGCAATCCGTAATGATGCTGCGCGTCGAGCCGGCTCCCGGATGCAGCCCGGATCCCGCGCTGCGGGTCACCGTGCAGGAGCGGACCGCGATATGCTCCGTAATTTGCCACGAGATGCCGTCGCCGTTGAAGTTGTCGACGGTGACGTTCTCGAGCCGGCAATCGCCGCTCTTGTACAAATAAATGCCGCCGCCCCTGCAGCCGCCGATCGGGTAATTCCGATCTCCCGCGCCATCCACCGTCAGATCGAGAATCCGGACTTGCCGGCCCTCAAGCACTTCGATGACGGAGCACGCATTCGTCAGCATTCCGCCGTCGTCCGCTTGGTAATCCCGTTCCAAATGGCGGTCGAAGTACAATAGATTGCCCTCGATGCGCGTAATGACGGCATTGCTCTCGTCCCAGCCCCAATGCTGCGACTCGTCGTACACTTGAATGCCCATGCCGACCTCGAAGCCGGATGCGTCTTCCACTTCCGCCTGCAGCTCGCCATAATCGGCATCCGCCGTAAGCTTCGTCTGCACGCCGGGCGATTTGCGCAGCACGGTGGCGGAGCCGCTGCCCTGCAGCGTTATCCCGTCGTACAGCCGGACCGGCCCGATCATCCGATAGACGCCTTCGTCCAGCCGGATCGTTCCCCCGTCGCCCGCGCGGCGCAGCTCCTCGACAGCCGCCTGAATCGCCGCTGACGTGAACCCTTGGAAATCCGCGTTCCGTCCCCCGACCGTCAGCGTGCGGCCCGCTTGTTTTAACATATACTCCCTCTTCATCGCACTTCTCCCCCTGTTGGCACGGCAATCATCCCATGTTGCTCCAGCAGCGCGCGGTGATGGTCCCGAATGCGGAGGAAGCTCTCTGCCGCCGCACCGTTGCCCCAATCGAAAATCGTGAATTCGCCGATACCGAGCCCTTTGTCGTTCACGACCCCGTCATGCCCGTAATTCTCCATCATGAACCCGTAATCCTTCTCGTTAAAGAACGGATGGGCTTGCTCCCACTGCGCCTGCGTGGTCGGATTCTCCGGACAATACATCATCACGAACGCGCAGCGCAGCGCGGCAAGACCCCGCTCGATATATTCCTGACGGCCAAGCTGCTGTCCGTATTCGATGATCAGCTCGGCGAATAAGCTTTGCCGCGCATCGTTCCATTCGCCGTCGCAGTTCATAACGCCGAAGCCGCCGAGCGCGTTAACGTAAATATAAGACGGCTGCCAGGAAGCCTGCGTCATGAGCAGTTCATCCAGGCAACGCTCGCCAAGCTGCAAGTAACGGGAATCGCCGGTTTGCCTGTAACAAGCCAAGAGCGCTTCCGCGGTCCAGAACATGGAGAAGTTGCACTGCTTGTACATGTTGTTGCGATCGACCTTGTTATGCTGCAAATGGCCGCTGCCGTAGCTGCTGCAGGACCAGTAGGTTTCGAAGTCCTCCCACCGGCCGATCGGAATGATCTCCTCGGCAACGATGTTCATCGCTTTCAAGGCTGCCGTCAAATACGACTCGTTGCCTGTCAGCGCATGCAGCTTCAGCAGGAACGTGACAGACATGGAGGTTTCGGGCGAATCCGCCAGCTCGCTCAGCGGCTGCAGCGTATCCTTGTCCAGCCATGCCGGGAAGTAGCCCTTGTCAGCCTGCAGGCCAAGCAGCGCATCGCCATAACGAACCGCATACGAGAGCAGGCGTTCATCCTTCTCCAGCTCCTCGTACCAGCTCAGCATAAGCAGCGACGTAAAGCTCATATCGAGCACATGGTACGGCGCCTCGCCGGACGAGCGGGTGACGGGATTCCGGTTGGAGTTGCCCCAATGCGCCGTGCCCCAGCCCTTGGAACGATTGACCGTCTTCCCATCCACGACGATCTGTTCCATCTCTGTCACGATAACCGCAGGGAAGAAGCCTTCGCGCTGCGGCGCCGACAACGCCAATTCCTTCGCCATCCGCGCGCGTTCGAGGTCTTCCTGGCTGCCCTTCTCCTGCCCGTAGCGGTACAAGCCCTGCGCGGAGCGGAGCGAGCTGAACCAGGCTTGGTTCCAGACGGAACGGAATTCCCGCTCGTTCAAGACCCCGGGATAATTCGGGCTCTGCGTCACGTTGACGATGAAGACCGGCGCTCCGACAGTCTTGCCGTCCAGCTCGAACTGCTGCCATACGGCGTCCTTCCACGTGTTGAACGCCCAGTTGTACGCATGATCGACGTAAGGCGCAAGCGGACGGCCGACCGGCTCCCCGCTTTGAAACAGCTCGCTGCCCCACTTGTCCCACAACAGGCCGAGCACCGGACGCCAAGGATTCTGCGTATAGTCAGGCCCTTCCCCCGTAAGCACGTAGAAGCCGAACTCGACAGTCCCTTTCGGGTACGCCGCGCCGGCATCCTTCTCGAACAGCACATGTTCGGTCACTTTATACAGGCTCATGCCCAGCGTCAGCCGGTTGTCCCGCGCGTTCATGTCCATGTACCAGCGGACCGGCGTTTCGCCGAGCAGCATGTCCAGATCGGGAACGACCGCCAGCCAACGGTCCGCGTCATGCGCGATCAGCGCCGGGGAACGGAACGCATGCTGATCGATAATGTGGTTGTCGGTCGGCGTCAAATGCGGCGCCCAATGGAACGTCGGATTGAAGGACGGCATAATGCCAAGCTGCCAATCGTCCTGCTGTACCGCTTCCTCCAGCTCGAAGGAAAGTTTAACCTTCACGCGATGCTCATTGATGCGCGTAATTTCCGTCTTCGGCTGCGCGCGGCCGATGGAACCCGCTGTCATTGTTCCGATGAATGCCGATAGTCCGGCATCGAACATTAGGCTTGTTGTCTCGTTTGACACATGAAACCCTCCTGGTTTATGGCCGCTTGAGATCCCTGAATTCCTGCGGGCTCAGCTGCGTCATTTTTTTGAAGCAACGCGTAAAATAAGCGGCCGATTCGAAGCCGACCGTTCTTCCGACTTTATGAATTTTCATGTCCCGTTGCAGGAGCAGCTCCTTCGCCTTCTGCACCCGGCAGTCGATAATGAAGTCCTTCAGACTCTGCCCCGTTTCCTGCTTGTACAGCTTGGAGAGGTACGAGGGCGACAAATAGACGATTTCGGCCAGTCTGGTCAGCGACAGATCGCCGCCCAGGTTATCCCGGATATGATCCTGCACCTTCCAGATGACGTCGTTCGTCTGCTTCTCGTTCTCGCTGACCGTCTCGTCGAACAGGAGGTTAGCCAGCTTCTGGAAATGCGTCGTCGTTTCCTGCCAAGTGGCATGCTCCGCGATCGTGAACAGCAGGTTCAAGTTGAACGTATCGGTAACCGTCTTCATGAGTCCCCAACGGTTGATATACGTGATGAACATCGATACCATGGAATAGAAAATCTCCACGGCAACCCCCGTCTTGGACACGGATCCGCCTTCCACCAAATTCATGAACGCCCCGTACAGCTCGAAAAACTCCGTGCGCTGGCCTTTTTCCAAATAATCGTCCAGCAGCTGGACCGTACGCATCTTGACCCGGCCGTCATGCTGTTCCTGGAAAGCGTCGACCAGCTGCTTGTCCGACAGCAGAATTTCCTGCCGCGTGCCGAGCCCCCGGGCGAACAAGAAGGACAGCGTGTCGAACTTGTGCGAAATCTCGTTCCAGCCGAACGCTTCGCTGACCAGCACGAAGGAGCAAGGGATCCTTAAATATTGATGGCAGGCCGACTGCACCAGCTCCAAATACCCGTTTAGCTGACGCAGCGGATTCGCCGCCTGAGCGATGCCTTCCGACGCCGTTTCATCGTTCTCGCGCGCATCATCCGACTTCGATTGCAGCAGCCAGACGAACCGGTCCTGCCCGTACTTGATATGGAACATCCGGAACGAATCCGATAAGAATTCTTCGGCGATATTGTGCACGGCGTACATCAGCAGCATCTTGTCGGATTGCCGCATCTCGGACGGCCACGTGTCGATCCGCCCCATGATCATGAAGAGCGGTTGATGCGCATGCAGCGGAATGTTCAGCTCCTGAAGCTGCTGGCTTCCTGCCAGCGGATCGGTCAGCAGCACCGTACCCTTCAACAAATCCAGCGCAAACTCCCGCTGCATGAGCGGGAGCGCGAGGGACATTTGGGTTTCGGCCTTGCGCAGCATCTGCTGGACGGCCAGGTCCTCATCCAGCTTGCCCACGGCCTTGCTGACGGCTGCCAGGATTTGCGCGTCGCCTTCCGTCTTCAGCACATAATCCGAAGCGCCGTTGCGGCTGGAAGCATGAATGAAATTGAAATCGTTATAGCCGGTCAAGAAAATAACTTTGCATCTCGGCCATCTGGCGTTGATCTCCTTCTGCAGCGCGAGTCCGTTCATCTCCGGCATTTCAATATCCGTCAACACGATATCGATCCGCGTCGTATTCAGGCATTTCAGCGCATCGTCAGCCGAATACGCCCAATACAATTCCAGCTCCGGCCCATTCGACGCATCGGAGAACAAGTCGATCAATCCGTCCACGATGATCGGTTCATCGTCGACAACCAATAATCGATACATCATTGGCACCTCTCTATTCCGGGTAGGTTAGGGTTGAACGGCGTTCGAAGGGAGCGAGCGTTCCTTGGCTACACGTCGGACCGCTCCGGTCCCTTCTCCTCGCCTTCCAGCAGGTCGGCGATGCGCCGTTCCTGATTCGGCAGCTCCGGGAACGGACGCGTCGGCAGCGATTGGTACCAATAGGCGACCGAGCAGATATCGTCGCTGCGTTCGAACAGGCAGTTGCCGTTCTCCTCGTTATTGCCCGGCGCGGAATAGCATGTCGACTGCTCGCCGTAGAACGAATCGGACGATTCACGAGGCCCGAAGCCGAGCTGCTGCAGCGTGACCTTGACCGATTCGCGGAAATAGATCGGATCCTTGCCGTGGAACCGGTACATGGAGAACAGCGCGTTCTTGTATTCGACGAGCGGCGCACCCTGCTGCGGCGTTACGACTTCCTGCATCCCCCAGGCGCTGCCGACATAGTCTTCCAGGCCCGTTCCGCAAATGGTCGGGTACTTGTCGTCATCGTCGATGAAGAACTTGACCTCGCCTTCGCCGAACCACGTTTTATTCTGCAAAATGCTGCGAACGCCGATCACCGTGCCCAAGTAAACGCCGCTTCCCTCAATGCCGTCCAAGATTACATAGTCTTCGAACAGCGGGCACAGGTTCTGTCTTCTGAATTGTGCATGGAAGTAACCCGCTTCTTCGTCCAATACATCGCCGAGCGTAAAATCAACCTGATAGAACAGCATTTCAACGTCGCTGCCGGAATCGTTCTCGATCGTGATGCGCGCCCGCGTGCGGAACGGCATCGGAATCCAGCAGTTGAAGCCTTTGGCATCCTGCATCGTGACGTAATCGGTTACCAGGTTGCGCTGCCTGCCGTGCGCGATGCCGAAGAAATCGCCGAGCGGCGCTTCGACGCTTGGCGTCTCCTGGCCGTCCCAGTACATCCGAATGATGAGCCCTCTCATCGCGGCAACGTTGCCAGGCGGAATCGTGCACCAGATGTGGCGGACGATCCCCGTTCCTTCCCGGTCAAGCAGCGTATGAACGGCTCCTTGCTTGAACGGCGTGATACACGCAGAGCCTTTCCGGCCGTTGTTGGCTTGGCCGCCGGCCCCCCGTTCCGCGCGGATGTTCTCCGCCGTGGCGGCATAGGAACGAATGGTGGACGAGCATTTATAAAGCATGGGCATGTTGTCTCCTTTCATCATCGTGCCGACCCACCTCTTACTCTTTGACACTGCCTAGTACAATTCCTGTCATGAAGAACCGTTGAAGCAACGGATAAATGAGCAGAATCGGCAGCGCGCCGAGGAAAATCTGGGCCGCTTTAATATTGCGATCGGAAATATTTTTGAGCCGCATGATATCGTCGGCCGACAAATTGCTCATGTCCCTGGCCACGATAATGGTTTGCATATAGCTTTGCAGCGGATATTTATCCGTCTGATTCATGTAGATAATGCCGTCGAACCACGAGTTCCAATGGCCGACCGTCGCGAACAGCGTGATCGTCGCGAGCGCCGGGAGCGATACCGGAACGACGATCTTCCACAAGGTGTTCCATTGGCTCGAACCGTCGATGAACGAAGCCTCGATCAGTTCCTTCGGAATATTGCGGAAGAAATTCAGCAGCAGAATGACGTTAAAGATCGGCACTGCGCCCGGAATAACGAGCGCCCAGATCGAGTTGAGCATGTGCAGGTTCTTCACGACGACGTAGGTCGGGATCAGCCCGCCGCTGAACAGCATCGTGAAGACGAAGACCCAGACAAAGCCCGTCCGGAAGCGAAGCTGGGAGGAATCCTTGGACAGCGGGTACGCAATGAGGATCGTAATCAACATGTTTATGCTTACGCCGAGCGCGACCCGTTCGAGCGTGATCAGGAAAGAGCGGATGAATTCCGGTTTCTTCGCCACGTATTTATAGGCATCCAGCGTGAAATCCACGGGGAAAAACTTGACGACCCCGCTTGCGGCCGCGGAGCTCGAGCTGAAGGAGATCGCGAGCACCTGAACCAGGGGGAATATGCAGATCAGCGCAATCAAGGCCAGCAGCACGTAATTGCCGTAAACGAATGCCTTGCGCCCTAAACTGTTATGTTGCACCATTGCGCTCTCTCCTTTGCATGTATGGGATGTTTGCGGCCACCGTTAGAAGATCCGGTAGTTGGCAAACCGATAGGCGAGAAAATAGGAAGTCGAAATCAAAATGAAAGATACGACGGATTTGAAGAATCCGACTGCGGTCGCGACGCCGAATTGGAAATTAATCATGCCGAGACGGTAAACGTACGTATCGATGATATCGCCTGTCGAATATACGACGGGGCTGTACAGGTTGAACACCTGGTCGAATCCGGCGTTCAGCACGTTGCCGAGGCTGAGCGTCGAGAGCAGGATAATGATCGGCAGAATGCCGGGCATCGTAATATGCCAGGTTTGCTTCCATCGTCCGGCGCCGTCCATTTGCGCCGCTTCGTATAAATTCGGATTAATGCCGGTTAATGCAGCCAGATAGACGATCGTATTGAAGCCGAATTCTTTCCAGACGTCGGAGATGACGAGCATCGGCTGGAACCACGACGGCGTGCCGAGGAAGAAGATCGGCTTGAAGCCGAGAAACGAGATGAATTGGTTCACGATCCCGTCCGACGGGGAGAGGACGTCCATCAGGATACCGGACAGAATGACCCAGGACAGGAAATGCGGCAAGTAAATGAGCGTTTGAACGCCTTTGCGAAAGAAGACCTTCCCGACCTCGTTCAGCAGCAGCGCAACGACGATCGGCACGACCAGCCCGGCGGCCATCTTCATAACCGCAATGGATACCGTATTGCGCAGCACGGTCATCGTGTCGTCCAAGGAGTAGACGTACTTGAAATTCTCGAGGCCGACGTAGTCGGAGCCGAACAAGCCTTTCGTCGGATTGAACTGCTGGAAGCCAATAGCCAGGCCCGCCATCGGAATGTAGCTGAAGATAATGATTAATGCCAATCCAGGCAGCAGCATCAGATATAGGGTATAGTCGGAAAGCTTGAATTTCTTAGTCATGGCCGCTCCCTCCTTATCATTGTGAAGAAAGGGAAGCATCGCTTCCCTTCCTCCGCTTATCGGCTATTTCTTATTTTTTTGGTACCAATCGTTGACTTCTTTCGTAATCTGATCGCCGCCGGATTGCTTCCACGTTTGGACGTATTGATCGAACGAGTCGACCGAATCGCCAAGAATGATCTTCGTAATCATCTTCGCTTCCAAATCCATCAGGATCGAGCCTTTCGTCGCCATCGTAGCCGTAGGCGCGCCAAGGAACTCGTTGACTTGAATCAGCTTGTTGTCCTTGTAGTTGCCAAGCACGGAGAACGAACCTTCAGGACCCCATGTTCTGTCTGCGCCCCATTGCGAGAGGTCGCCGTCTTTGTATGCTTTCAGTGCATCGTAATATTTCTTCTGTTCCGGATTCAGCGTCGACGTGTCGCCCGCTTTCATCGCTTCGCTTACTTTGCCGAACGCGATCTGGTTCTTCTCGGGATGCTCGCCCTGCACCGCGGCATAGTCGAAGTAGCCGTAGCTGACGTCGCCTACCGTGCCCGAGTGGTATTTATCCGGATCGGCATTGTCGCTGAAGATGTGCTCGAAGAACAGGTTCATCATTTTCACGATCGCTTCCGGGTTCTTAACGCCCTTCTTAACGGCGAAGTTCCAGTATGCGGTCGGATCCGGTACTTGAACTTTCGCTGGCTGAGCGTCAACCGAAGGAATCGGATACGGTCTCCACTCGATGCTTGGATCGTTCTTCTTGGCAAGACCGTCGATCGGCCAGCCGATGTTCCAGAAGTAGCCGAAGTGAACGCCGGCTTTGCCTTGGTTCTCGGCCTCGGCTGCCTTGGCTCCGTCGTAAACGACGAATTGCGGATCGATCGCGCCTTCTTTATACAGGTTTTGAAGCGCTTGCAATGCAGGCTTCATTTCAGGCTGAATGCCGCCGTAGACGAGATTGCCGTCTTTATCCTTGATCCACATCGAAGTCGAAGCGCTCGTGTACGGATAAGCATGGAAGGCGTTGAAGAAACCGGCGAGACCGGCATAGCCGTCATAATAGTTCTTCGCCATCGTGAGGCCGACCGTGTCTTTCTTGCCGTCGCCGTCCGGATCCTGTTCGACGAATGCTTTGATGATCGCATTCAGGTCGTCCATCGTTTTCGGCTCGGGCAGGTTCAGCTTCTTGCGCCAATCTTCGCGGAGCCAGACCATGTCGACGCTGTTGAAGCCGCGGGTCGTTCCAGGCACCGCCATCAGCTTGCCGTCGAACGTTGCCGCTGTCATCGCTACGCCGTTATTGGCCGCATAAGCTTCTTTCACCAGCGGAGACGCATATTTATCGAATACCTCGGTCATATCTTCCACCATGCCGGCATCGACGAGGTTTTTCAGTTGCTTCGCGCTAACCGGGAAGAAGTCCGGCAGGTCGCCCGATACGATGGATAAGTTCGTCTTCTCTTCGCACTGCGTGTTGCTTACCGACCATTTATTCGTCAATTTGATGCCGAGTTCATCCGCATAGGCACGATACCAGACATTGTTATCGATGGAGTCGCCCGCCGGGTAGGTTTCGCTGTCGTTCATGCAGCGGAATGTAGATAGATTGATCGGCGGATCGTACTTGCCGAGCGGGTTTACATCTTCGCCTGCGGTATTCGCATTGCCGGAAGCTGTATCGCCGGACGCCGTATTCGTATTGCTTGTCCCTGCATTGCCCGCTTGGTTGGCGTTTCCGTTCTGTCCGTTGTCGGCGTTGTTTCCGCATGCGGAAAGCACGAGCACCGCCGCCAGACTTGCGGCCAAGGTCAACTTCGTCGTACGTTTTTTCACCTTGAATCCCCCTTTAATGTCTGAATCTTTTGAACCTTTTGAATTCTCTCGGCTACATGTTCATTATAAAACCAGGGGATAGGCGTCAAAAATAATAAAGTTTTGTGAAACGTTGACGTTTTAAGCGTTATTCTCCCCAATGGCCTCCGCCTGCGCGAACTTGTCGCGCACCGTGATCGTAATCACTACCTTCAGCCCGCCATCGCTGCCGTGATAGAGCCGAATGCCGCTCTCTTTGCCAAACTGCAATTGCAGCCTCCGGTGGACGTTGTTGATGCCGGTAATTTCGTCTCCTTCGATATGCAGGCCTAGCTGCGACTGCAGTTTGTGCATCGCTTCGTCCGTCATGCCGGCGCCGTTATCCTCCACGGTAATCCGGATCACCTCGTCATGCTTGATCGTCACCTTGATCAAACCGTCGTCCTTCTTCCGCTCCATCCCGTATTTATACGCATTCTCGAGGATCGGCTGCAGAATCAGCTTCGGCACCATCACATGCTTGCATGATTCCGGCAAATCGTCGAATTCGACGTCGATCCGGTTCGAGAAGCGGATTTGTTGAATCTCCACGTACAGTCGCCCGTGCTTCACTTCTTCCTCGAGAGGTATCTCCGAAGCGCCGTTGCGCGTAATAAACTGGAAGTATTCGCCCAAGTATTGGCTGAATAGAATGACGTTCTCGATATCGTCCATTTTGGCCAGCCGGTGCAGGATGAAATACGTGTTATAGAGGAAATGCGGATTGATTTGCGACTGCAGCTGCTTCAGCTCCGAACTCTTCACCCGAATTTCTTGCTCGTACAGCTCATGGATCAATTCCTTCAGCTTCACGACCATGGAGTTGAAACCTTCGAACAGATAGCGGAATTCATCCTGCCCCGTCGGCAGCACGGTTGGCTCCAGGTAGCCGTCCTCCACCTTTCGGAACGAGAAAACGAGCTTATTCAGCGGCTTGTGGATGAGCCGGTAAATCCACGTGGAGAAGACGACGACAATCAGCATCGATACGATCGCCAGCACCCAGAACCAAATCCGGTACGAGTCCAAGTCTCCGAGCACCGACTTCTCGGGCACGAACACGAGCAATTTCATGTTCATGAACTGTGAATACCGGTACGAGACCAGATAGGAGGTCGAGCCGACCTTGAACGACTCGATCTTCGCGGATTCGTTCTTCTCGTCCCGCTCGTCCGCGAAGCGGCTCATCGCGGCCAGCACGTCCTTGTCGCTGTCGGTAGACACGTTCCACTTCCGGTTCACGTCAGCGAGTATCGCTCCGGAATGCTCGTAATTCGCGAACTGCATCATCGCGTTGCGCAGCTCCGGAATGGAAAGCTCGATAAAAATAATGTAATCCGGCTTCTTCTGCGCCAAGATCGCAACCGGATTGACATAGCCCAGCAGCAGCCGCCCTTTGACATTGATGATCGAGGTTCCCTTGTCCTTGTACTGCGCCATGAAGGCGTCGACCGCTTCCTGATCGATCGCATTATAGGGATCCTCGTTCGAAATCGCCTTGCCGATGGTGAGCATTTGCACGCTGACGCTATTGATGAACTTGCTCGACGTTTTGATGATCTCCATCTTTTCCTGCAGCCGGTTGATCGTCTGGCCCCATTCGAACCGGTCCAGCGTATTGTCGACGTAGACAAGCCGCTGCAAATCTTTATCCAAATTAAACCCCTGCTGATGCTCGTACATCCGGTTCGCTTCCGTTTCCAGCGTGTCGACGAAATAGGATGTTTTGGAGCCGAGCGATTTATCGATCTCCTGTTTGACCGCCGACTCCCCCTTCGCGTTGATGAATAAGCTCATCATACATAAGGGAGTAATCACCAACATGAAGACGAGTAGAATTTTCGGGAATATTGTCGATTTGTACCTCGCGAACAGTTTCTTCTGCATGGGAATACGGCCTCCTAATCGCGCAAGAGCAGGGGTATCTGCCTGTCTGCAGCATTGCGTGTATGCGCTTTAATATGACATAAAACGCGCGAAACGTGAAGGCCCAGCAACGGCGCAAACGCGAAAAAGCCGCCTCCGGCAGCTGACCGGAAACGGCTTGCAGTTGGAGAACGGCTTATTCGCACGGGAATATGGCTTGACTGGCTGCCCTACCCTTTCAAAGCCCCCAGCACGTCCACAAGGAACGGCCATGTCCGCTCTACGGACGATATCGACAGATGCTCGTCCGGCGTATGGATTTCATACATGTTCGGACCGAAGGAAACGGCATCGAGATCGGGCATTTTCTCGATCAGGACGCCGCATTCGAGGCCGGCGTGGATCGCCTTGATCTCGATCGGCTTGCCGAAGCGCTGCTCGAACGCCTCCTGAACGACGGGGCGCAGCTTGGAGTCCGCGCGGTACGGCCAGCCCGGGAAATAATGATCTTCCCTGAATTCGCAGCCTACCGCCTCCGCCACCGTTCTCATCGCGCGCACGACTTCGTCCACCTGCGAACGCATCGAACTGCGCGACAGGCTTTGCATGACGATATGCGTGTCGTTGACCGACACGACGCCGAGATTGGAAGACGTGCGCACGAGATTGCCGATCGCTTTATCCATGCTCAGCACGCCATTCGGGATAAGCGTCAGCAGGCGGATGACGGACAACTTCACGTCCTCCGTGAACGCCTTGCCGGAGGATGCCGCCGCACCCGCCGCGCCGCTTTCGTCGAATCCGACTTGCAGCACGACTTCTGCGCCTTTGTCGCTCGCCTGGAACTCGTCTTTCAGGATCCGGTTCAGCTCGGCGATACGGGCCTCGGCCGCCGCTTTGCCTGTCTCGCTCAAGTAAACCGCGGCTTCCGCTTCCCGCGGAATGGCGTTGACCTTCATCCCGCCGCTCACGCCCGCGAGCGCGAAGTCCGCATGGCGGCGCAAGTCGTCCAGCACCCGGCCGAGCAGCTTGTTGGCATTGCCGCGTTCGTGGATGATATCGTCGCCGGAATGGCCGCCCATCAGCCCTTGCACGCTGATCGTATACGGGGCTCCCGCCGCCGTGCCCGCTTCTTCCCACGCGACCGGCACCGAGTGAAACGTATTGATGCCGCCGGCGCTGCTGACGAACAAGATGCCTTCGCGGTCGGAGTCGAAGTTGATCATCATCCGGCCCTTAAGCGGCGAAGCGTCGAGATGGAAGGCGCCGCCCATGCTCGTCTCTTCCTCCGTCGTAAGCAGAATCTCCAGCTCGGGATGCGCCATGTCCGGCGCGTCGATGATCGCCATCGCCGTCGCCACGGCAATGCCGTTGTCCGCGCCGAGCGTCGTGCCATCCGCGTAAATCATGTCGCCGTCGATCTTGAACCGGATCGGATCCTTGGCGAAATCGTGGACCGTCGTCTTGTTCTTCTCGCATACCATGTCCAGGTGGCCTTGGAAAATAACGATCGGCGCAGACTCGTAGCCGGCCGCCGCAGGTTTGCGGATAATCAGGTTCCAGCGATCGTCCTGCAGCACCTCGCAGCCCCGTTCCCGCGCGAACGATGCGACGAAATCGCTGACCGCTTTCTCGCTGCTTGATGCCCGCGGAATGGCGGACAGCTCCTCGAAGAACCGAAGCACCTTGGAATCGCCTGTATAGACCTTGCCTGTTTCATTGCTCATATGTAAAATGCCTCCAATCGATAGGTTGATCTCTGTTACCAGTGTAGCGCATGCGGTTCGCAAACGCCAAATCTCAAAAAAAGAGATATTGACAGCAGCTTGTCCGATATGATACTTATTTATTAGTCAATAAATACAGCGTAAGGAGCCGCAGCCGACATGACATCCAAAGACGAAGCTTCCCTGAACCGCAAAGAACAGATCCTCGATGCCGCGGCGACGCTATTCGCTCAGCTTGGCTATTACAAGACGACGACAGCCAGAGTCGCTCAGGCCGTTGGCGTAACGCAACCTTATGTGTTTCATTTCTTCACGACGAAGGAGGCGCTTTATCTTGCTGTTCTGGAACGCGCCTATCAGCGTATTTTATATGCCTTTACCTCCGTCGAGGCACCGCCGGAACATTTGCAGGAAACGATGGGCAAGGCGTTCGTCGACCTGCTCGTCGATCACCGGGACGAAATCCTGCTCATTATGATGGCCTACACGACGCCCGAGCCTGCCATTCGCGAGCACACGCGCCAACAATTCGAGCTCATCTACGAGCGCGTCGAGAACCGGTTTACCCAAGCCGGACTCGAAGATCCGCAAGACAAAGCGAGCAGCTTCATCGGCCATGGCCTGCTGATCGCGATGTCGGAAACGCTGGACCTCCCGCATATCTGCCGCTGGAGAGAGAAGGATCCCGAGAAGTACGGCCTCCACGACAGCGGTTCCGCAGGAGTGTAGTAAGGCACATTGGTCTGCCAGGGGTAGTCTGTAGGCATGAGCCGCGGGCATTGATGTGGCGGGATTGGAGACACGTGCTGCGGGCATGCGCGGCGGCAGACAGTAGGTACGTGCTGCGGGCATTCGCGGTGGCAGGACAGTAGGCATTTGCTGCGGACATGCGAGGCGGCAGGACAGTAGGCACGTGCTGCGGACATGCGCGGCGGCAGGACAGTAGGCACGTGCTGCGGGCATGCGAGGCGGCAGGACAGTATGCATGAGCTGCGGGCATAGGCGGTGGCAGGACAGCAGGCACGTGCTGCGGGCATGCGAGGCGGCAGGACAGTAGGCATGAGCTGCGGGCATAGGCGGTGGCAGGACAGCAGGCACGTGCTGCGGGCATAGCTGGCGGCAGGACAGCAGGCACGTGCCGCGGGCATGCGCGGCGGCAGGACAGCAGGCATGAGCTACGGGCATGCGCGGCGGCAGGAAAGTAGGCACGTGCTGCGGGCACCTGTAGAAAAGTCGGTTTGGGGTTTGCGGAGTATTGCCGACCAGCGGCGACCTCAAGATCGAGCCGCTGAGGAATCAGATTCGTACGCGTAACGAACCCAGCAAGCGCTATTCGTTCCGATTAACGTCATTCTGAATTCTAACGAACTCAGATAAGCTTATTCATGCAAAAGTAAGCCAAAACGACTGTAACTATGCCATATAGCGCTTGTAGGATTCGTTATTGTTCAAAACCACTGCTTTAACCAACAATAAGGCTTCCTGGGTTCGTTACATTTCGTACGTGGTACTCCCTTTTCCAGTTTGAGCTCAACACGCCGTGCCAGACCTAGCTGCTCGTCACTGTCTGAATTCGCCTGCAGCTATCTGCTCGTCACCGTCAGACCATTCGCCTGCGGCTATCTGCTCGTCACCGTCAGACCATTCGCCTGTGACTAGCCACTAGTCACCGTCAGACCATTCGCCTGTGACTAGCCACTAGTCACCGTCAGACCATTCGCCTGTGACTAGCCACTAGTCACCGTCAGACCATTCGCCTGCGACTAGCTGCTCGTCACCGTCAGACCATTCGCCTGTGACTAGCTGCTCGTCACCGTCAGACCACTCCCGCCTGCGACTAGCCGCTCGTCACCGTCAGACCATTCGCCTGCGGCTAGCTGCTCGTCACCGTCAGACCATTCGCCTGCGGCTAGCTGCTCGTCACCGTCAGACCATTCGCCTGCGGCTAGCTGCTCGTCACCGTCGCACCATTCGCCTGCGGCTAGCCACTCCCTCGGCGTCGCACCATTCACCAGCAGTCAGCCTGTTCATTAATAGACGCTTTGACTGTACGATCCACCAACATACTTCCTTGATCAACTTCGTCAGACTCATCAGATTTCTGCCATCTACTGTGCAAGCAAACCTTCGACCTCCAGATGATGCTACTTTTTCGCCCAATAATTTATTTATCGATAAATAATTATGTCCATCCCTCGGCTAATTATTTATTTATTAATAAATAAAAAACAAGGAGTGATAACATGTTTACCTCTTCACGCGTCAAATTGCTTGTCGTCACCTGCGCCGCACTGTTCATGGCCATGCTGGATAATCTCGTGATCGGCGTCGCGCTGCCGGCTATTCAGAAATCGTTCCACGCCAGCATTTCCGATCTGGAATGGTTCATGAACGCCTACACGCTCGCATTCTCCGTGCTGCTTATCCCTTTCAGCGTGCTTGGCGAACGGATCGGCCGCAAGCGGATGTTCCTGACCGGCATCGTGCTGTTCACGGTCGGCTCCGCCCTGTCGGGCATCAGCGAGAGCTCGATTCAACTCATTCTATCCCGCGCGCTGCAAGGCATCGGCGGAGCCGCGATCGTTCCGCTCAGCCTGTCGCTCGTCAACTCCGCGTTTCCTCCGGACAAACGGGCGGCGGCTCTCGGCATCTGGTCCGGCATCTCCGGGCTGGGCTTGTCGGTCGGTCCGCTTGTCGGCGGCTTGATCGTAAACGGCGCGCCGTGGCAGCTGATCTTCTGGGTCAACGTTCCCGTCGGCATTCTTGCCTTCCTGTTCGGGCTGCGCTGGCTTCCGGAAGGGCGCGGGGCGAACAAACCGATCAACGTGCCTAGCGTTCTGCTGCTCGGGGCCGGGCTGTTCGGCATCGTATTCGGACTCGAACGCGGCAATGCCGACGGCTGGGGCTCGCCGCTCGTCATCTCCTTGCTTGCAGGCGGAGCGGCACTGCTGGCGCTGTTCTATCTATGGGAACGCAGCCGCAAGCATCCGCTCGTCCAGTTCGAACTCTTCCGCCGTCCCAAATATACGGGACTCGTATTCGCCGGATTTTGGATGAACGCCGGCATCTTCTGCGCCATCTTCCTGCTTACGCTGTTCCTGCAGCAAGCGCAGGGTAATTCCGCTCTCGGAGCCGGCGTGCGCGAAATGGTTTGGACCGGATGCACCATGCTGGCCGCGCCGCTTGCCGGTCTGGCTGTCGGAAAACTCGGCACCCGCACCGTCTTGACGGCCGGATTGCTGCTTCAAATCGGCGCCTTGCTCGGATTCGGACTGCAAATTCTTCATCTCGGCGTCGATTTCCCGTTCGGCTATATGGTGCCGTTCATGATGATGGCCGGGACCGGCATGGGACTCAGCTTCACGCCGATCTCGCACGGCCTCCTCTCCTCCGTGCCGGAGTCGTCCGAGGGCGAAGCAAGCGGCGTAAGCAATGCGATGCGCGAGCTTGGCGGGGTGTTCGGCATTGCCATCGGCGGATTGGTCTTCCAATCAGGCGCCGCCGTCCAGTCGCCCGCCGACTTCGGCGATCATATCGTGCCCGCGCTCTTCACCGGCTCCGCCATGATTCTGCTCAGCTTGCTGAGCGTCATCGTTTTCCGCGAGCGAAGAAGGCATGCCGCGCATCGGGCGCAAGCCGCGAACGAGATCGGCTAGCGCGCTATGGTAATGCCGCACGCCGGTCATGGCTGTACCAAAAAGACGATCCGCAGCGCCTTGCAGCGCCGCTGGATCGTCTTTTCTTCGATACTGAAGCTCTCGTTTTCCATACTCAAGCTCGTTTTCCATACTCAAGCTCGTTTTCCATACTGAAGCCGATTATTGAAACGTGATGCCCGTGTCCGTGCGCTTCCAACTAAAGCGCCGTCCCCGCTATCCGCTCAGCACCGCGCCGAACTGATTCGAGAACATCTCGTAATACACGCCTTCGCGCTTCATCAGCTCGTCGTGCGAGCCTCGCTCCACGATATTTCCGTGCGCGATGACCATGATCGTGTCCGCATCGCGGATCGTGTTGAGCCGATGGGCAATGACGAAACTCGTGCGTCCTTGGAGCACGCCTTTCAGCGCATCCTGGATATGCAGCTCCGTCCGGGTATCGATGCTGCTCGTCGCCTCGTCCAGAATGAGAATGGACGGATCGGCTAGAATGACCCGCGCGATCGCCAGCAGCTGCCGCTGCCCTTGGCTCAGGTTGCTGCCGTTCTCGGCCAGCACGGTATCGTACCGCAAAGGCAGCCGCCGTATGAACGTCGCCGCGTTCGCAAGGGAGGCCGCGCGCTCCAGCTCTTCGTCCGTCGCGTCCGGCTTCCCGTATTTGATATTGTCGCGGATCGTGCCGGCGAACAGATACGTATCCTGCAGCACGATGCCGAACGCCTGACGCAGGCTGTCCTTCGTATACTCGCGGATATCCCGGCCGTCGATCGTAATCGATCCGGCCGTCACGTCGTAGAAGCGCGTCAGCAAATTGACGATCGTCGTCTTGCCGGCCCCCGTCGGGCCGATCAACGCCGTGCTCGTTCCCGCTTCCGAGACGAAGCTGACATCGCGAAGGATCGGCACGTCCGCACGGTACCCGAACGAGACGTTGTCGAAGACGACGCGGCCGCGCGGATTGCTGAACGCCACCGCTCCCGGCGGATCGGCCGGCTCTTCTTGCTCGTCGAGCACCTCGAACACCCGCTCCGCGCCGGCCACGCCGGATTGCAGCACGTTGAACAGGTTCCCCAGATCGATGAGCGGCCGCACGAATTGGCGGGAGTAGCTGAGGAAGCTCGCAATGACGCCGACCGTGATATGGCCGTTGACCGCGAGCAGGCCGCCGACAATCGCCACGGCCGCGAAGCCCAGGTTGTTGATCACGTTCATGATCGGCATCAGGAAGCCCGAACGGATTTGCGCTTTAATGCCGACCTGGCACAGCTCTTCGTTAACGGCGTCGAACTCGGCGATCGCCTTGTCCTCGCGGTTGAACGCTTTGACGATTTGGATGCCGGAGATCGTCTCCTCGACATGGCCGTTCAATTTGCCCAGCTTGCTTTGCTGCTCCTTGAACAGCGGAGCCGTCGAACGGGCGATCGAGCGGGCGAGCCAATAGACCGCGGGCACTGTGATCAAGCTAGCGAGCGTAAGCAGCGGGCTCAGAACGAGCATCATGACGAGCGCGCCGACGATGGCGATCGAGCCCGACATCACTTGCGCGGCCGACTGCGCGACCGTGTTGCTCACGTTGTCGATGTCGTTGGACATCCGGCTCATGAGGTCGCCGTGCGTCCGCATGTCGAAGAACCGGATCGGCAGCTTATGCAGCTTCTCGAACAGCGAGGTCCGCAGCCTGCCGACGATGCGCTGCGAGGCGCCTGCCATCAGCCAGCCCTGCAGGAACGTCAAGCCGCCGTCCGCGATGTAGGAAACGACGAGCGTGAGCAGCGCGATTTCCAGCAAGCCGAAATCAACGCCTCCGCCGTCCTGCGCCGTCATGGCATCAATGGACACCCCGATGAGGTATGGGGACGCCAGCATAATGACGGAATCGACCAGCACGATCAGGAAGATGACCGAGAGCAGCTTGCGCTCATTGCCGAAATACGTCCACAACCGTCTAAGCGTTGCTTTCAAATTCTTCGGTTTGACGACCGGACCCCCGCGGCCCATCGGTCCTCCTCGGCCCGGCATGTTCAGCGGAGGCGGCCCGGCTTGCGTCTGCGCTGCGCCGGAAGGCCGTCCTCCTTTGTTCTCGTCGCGGTCAGACATTGGCCTCCGCCTCCTTGCCGGTCTGCGACCGGTAGATTTCCTGATACGCGCGGCAATCCCGCAGCAGCTCGTCATGCGTGCCGGAGCCGACGATTTCCCCGTTGTCGAGCACGACGATCCGCTCGGCGTCCATGACGGACGAGATCCGCTGGGCGATCAGCAAGCAGGTCAGCCCTTGCGCGTACTCGCGCAAAGCCGCTTTGATGCGCGACTCCGTCGCGGCGTCGACCGCGCTCGTGCAATCGTCCAGAATGAGGATGGACGGCTTCCGCACGAGCGCCCTCGCGATGGAGAGCCGCTGCTTCTGGCCGCCCGACAGGTTGACCCCGCCCTGCCCGAGTTTCGTTTCGTAACCTTCCGGGCACGTTTCGATAAACTCGTGGGCTTGAGCCATTTTCGCCGCAAGAAGCAGCTCCTCTTCGGTCGCGTCCTCTTTGCCCCACAGCAGATTCTCCCGGATCGTGCCGGTAAACAGCACCGTCTTCTGAGGGACGATGGCGATCCGTTCCCGCAGCTTCTTCGGATCCACTTCCCGAACGTCCGTGCCGTCTACCGTTACGGTTCCCGACGACGCATCATAGAACCGCGGGATCAAGCTGACGAGCGTGCTCTTCCCTGAGCCCGTAGAACCGATAATGCCGATCGTCTCGCCCGGCTGGCAAGTCAACGAAATGTCGCGAAGCACGGACTCCGTGCCGCCGTAGGCGAACGATACCCCTTGCAAGGCGATGCTGCCCGGAGCTTCCGGCGTCTTCGGCTCCTTGTCGCTCCACGTCATGGCATCTTTCTCCGCGAACACTTCGCCGATCCGTTCCGAGGATGCTTTTGCCCGGACGAACAGGTTGAATACGTTGGAAATCATGAGCAGCGAGAACAGAATCTGCGTCATGTAGTTGATGAACGCGATAATATGGCCGACCTGCATGTGGCCCTCGTCGACGCGATGGCCTCCGATCCAGATGACCGCGGCGATGCCGAAGTTGACCGTCAGCATGATGCTTGGGCTGAATATAGCCCCCATGCGCATGGCGCGCGACGAGATGTCCAGATACGAGCGGTTGACCCCGTCGAACTTGTCGCTCTCGTATTGGAACCGGTTGAATGCTTTCACGACGCGGACGCCGGAGAGATATTCGCGGGATACGCCGTTCAAGCGGTCGAGCGCCTTTTGCACCCTTCCGAACAACGGGAAGCCGATTCGCATGTTGACGACGATCAGCACGGCCACCATGGGCACGACGACCGCCAGTACGAGCGACAGCGGCGGATTCAGGCGTACGGCCATAATCAAGCTTCCGATGCAGATCAGCGGCGACTTGACGAAAATCCGCATCAGGCCGTTCGTGAAGTTCTGCATCTGGGTGACGTCGTTCGTGAGACGGGTGACCAGCGATGCCCGGTCGAACTTATCGATGTTGCCGAAGCTCAGCGTCTGGACTTGCCGGAACAAATCCGAGCGCAGCCGCGTTCCGAAATTAAGCGACACGTGGCTGGAGATGACGTTGCGGAGCGATGCGGCCACGGCGCCGAACGCCGTCACGAGCAGCATGTACCCGCCGAAGCGGATCACGTAGTCCAAATCCTTGTTTTGAACCCCCACGTCGATAATGCGCGACATGAGCGTCGGCTGGAGGAGATCGCACAGCGCCTCGAACATCAGAAACAGGATCGCCACCGCGAAAGGCTTGCCGAAGCGGCGAAAGTAAGGCTTCAAATAACTCAAGATCAGGACTCCCTTGCCGGATAATTGTGGAGCGATAACGCGCGTGCGGTACGGCTGCCGAACCGGACAGACAGCCCGTCTCCAGGCCGCCCTTGGATAATTGTGGAGCGATAACGCGCGTGCGGTACGGCTGCCGAACCGGACAGACAGCCCGTCTCCAGGCCGCCCTTGGATAATTGTCCCTGCGGCGCTCTTATACGTCCCATTATAACTTGTGTTACTATAGGATGGAATGGAATTCAAACGGCAAGGAGCGTGCATGGCATGAAAGACGAAATTTTAAAACGGTTTACCTCCTACATAGAAATCAACACGCAGTCCGACGACGACAGCGAGACCTGCCCCTCGACGGATGGACAATGGAACCTCGCGCGACTGCTCGAAAAGGAGCTGAAAGCGATCGGCCTGACGGAGGTTACGCTCGACGAGAACGGCTACGTCATGGCGACGCTGCCGGCGAATACGGACCGGGACGTGCCGACGATCGGCTTCATCTCCCACATGGATACGGCGACGGACTTCACGGGGAACGGCGTCAAACGCCAAGTCGTCGAGAACTATGACGGCGGCGATATCGTGCTGAACCAAGCGCTCAACATCGTGCTTTCGCCCCGCGAATTCCCGGAGCTTGCCGGCTATAAAGGCCAGACGCTCATCACGACGGACGGCACAACGCTGCTCGGAGCCGACGACAAGGCGGGCATCACCGAGATCGTCACCGCCATGGCCTACCTCGTGAAGCATCCCGAGATCAAGCACGGCCGCATTCGCGTCGCGTTTACGCCGGACGAAGAAATCGGACGCGGAGCCCATAAGTTCGATGTTCCCGCATTCGGCGCCGATTATGCGTATACGATGGACGGCGGTCCGCTCGGCGAGCTGGAATTCGAGAGCTTCAACGCCGCGCAAGCCGTCGTAACGGTCAAAGGCGTCAACGTTCACCCCGGTACCGCGAAGAACAAGATGATCCACTCCGCCAAGATCGCGATGGCGCTGCACAACCGCCTGCCAGCCGGCGAAGCGCCCGAGTTTACCGAAGGGTACGAAGGGTTCTACCATCTGATCTCGATGAACGGGAACACCGAGCAGACGAAGCTCGTCTACATCATCCGCGACCACGACCAAGAGATCTTCGCGCATCGCAAGGCGACGATGGAAGCGATCGTGGCGGAATTCCGCCAAACGTACGGGGAAGACCGCATCGTGCTGGAGCTGAAGGATCAGTACTACAACATGGGCGAGAAAATCGTGCCGGTTAAATTCATCGTCGACATCGCCCATGAAGCGATGACGAATCTCGGCATCGCGCCGATCGTCAAGCCGATCCGCGGCGGCACGGACGGCTCCCAGCTGTCGTACATGGGCTTGCCGACCCCGAACATCTTTGCCGGCGGCGAGAATTTCCACGGCAAGTTCGAGTACGTCTCGCTCGATACCATGGTCAAGGCGACGGAAGTGATCGTCGAGGTCGCCCGGCTGTTCGAGCAGCGGGGACGCTAAACCGCGCATGAATGACAATAAAGCTACGAAATAATTCCGAGGTGCATGCATGCCCATTAATTTCACGAAAGCCATCGTCGGCCAGCTGCAGCGCGAAATCGCCGACCTGGATAACCAGGCCGGCGTTCTAAAGCAAAAGCAGCACAAGGCGCAGGCCAAAATCAAACAGCTGCAAAGGGATATGAAGTTAAGTCAGTCCTCCAGCGATTTAAGCAGTAAATTGTCGCGCGTGAACAAACATAACGAAGAGATCAAGACAGCGACGCGCGCATTAGCCGACCTTGCTAAACAGATCACCGCAAAGAAAACTGCGCTTGAGCAGCATCTCTCCAAGGCGGCTCGGCGCGAGGAGTCTTAGACGCGAGCTATAACAAATAAGCTGCCGAATTCAACCTTCGGCAGCTTTTTGTTTTGGCACTGGCACTGGCACTGGCACTGGCACTGGCACTCTCGTTCGCACGCACTAGCACTCTCGTTCGCCCGCACCTGCACGCTCGCATACTTGTCCCGCACTAGCACTCTCGTTCGTTTTCTCGCTCCGCTCTCGAACGCTCGCCCGACGCTACCCGCGCGTCCCGATTCCTTTCGCAATAAGCCCCGACAGCTCCGCGGCGGAATGGCACAAGAAATCCGGCCCGGCTTCGGCCAGCAATGCCGCGGAATCAAGCCCCCAGGTCACGGCGATAATCGGCACGCCTATTTTCCGGCACGCCTGCACGTCGCGGAGCTCGTCCCCGATGTAGACCAGCTGATCCAAGCCTATGTCGAGGCTGCGCGCCATTTTCCGAATCGCCTTGTCTTTGCCGAACATATTGGTCGCGGAATGAACGACGTCGAATTCGGCCAGCTCGTGAAGCGCAAGAAAGCCCCGAATATTGTCCATCGTATTGGAGGATAGAATGCCCAGTTTATGGCCGTTCTCCTTGAGCCGCACGAACGCCTCGCGTATGCCCGATACCGGCTGCAGACTAGACAGTTCCTCCCGATACCGGCGCTTTCCTTCCATGACCAGCGCAGGCATCTTGTAGAGCGGCACCTGCAGCGCTTTTAGCCGGTCGGGAATCGAGAGGTCGGACAAGCGCGAAATTTCCTCATCCTCGATTTGCCGCCCCCCGTACTTCGCGGACAGTTCGTTGAACAGCCGGACGGCCAGCATTTTGGACTGCACGATCGTTCCGTCGAAATCAAATACCACGTACGGCTTCAACTCCCCTCACTCGCCTCTCCTGTGCTCGTCGTCTTGCTAATGCTAACTCTTATCATGTTCTGACTGTCTCTCTCTATCGTCCGCTTGGGTGGCCGTTCAGAAGCAGTTGAGTGCCTGAGCGTGTGGTCCTTCCCTTATATTCATTTTATTCGCACGGAGCTTATTTGTAATCGCTTTTTACTCCTTCCTTCGTATTTCCCGTACGCATTACTACCGTATACATGAACCGATGTTTACATTGGACTGGATATAGATCTTTTATCTATACCGGGAAATGTGCTCGTTCATTGATATTCGGTGAGCATGTTAAACTCACCCATCTGACATTCTCCGCAAGTACAGACTCGCGAGCAGATAACACTTGAATCGGAATCACGGTATAGTGATGGTAGTTTGAGGAAATAATTCCATAAAGCGTTGCTGGGATGATGGATGGAGGCTTTTCGTCAGCATGGATAAGCAAAAAACACCGACACCAATCGAGCCTTTGGCTGTCCGCAATGTAGATGCACTGCGACGTCTGTTTGCCGATAATGAACAGCTTGCCTTTTACTATCTGGAATCGAATACGGGCACGATCATAGCTGCAATCGTATATATTAAAGTTCTGATCGATATGGAACGGCTTCGACAGCATATTCTTCCGCAAATCGGCATGCATGGTCGAGCCAGCGGATCTGACTCGCACGCGCTTGCTGAAGCTGCTGCTGCGCAGGGCTTCCAACAGACGGTTCACGACATGGACGCGGCAGTTCGGATGATCTCCGATGCGGGGATCGTGCTCTTCCTCGAAGGCGAAGCCGATGCGTATGGCATGATCCTGCCCGGGTACGGGAAACGCTCGGTCACTGAACCGATGCTGGAAGTAAACGTACGAGGCCCAAGGCTAGGTTTTATCGAAGATCTAAGCACTAATGTTGGACTGATCTACCGTCGATTGAAGACCAACAAGTTAAAATCGATCTCGTACTTCATCGGTCAAGACAGCCGCACCGAAGTCTCCGTACTCTATCTCGAGGATCAAGCCGATGCCAACGTGCTGCAAGAGATAGAGCGCAGGCTTAAGTCGATCACGCTGAATGTCGTGGCGGATAGCGCGCAAATCGAGGAATGGATCCAAGACAGTCCCTATTCCCCTTTCCCGCAGATTCAAAACACGGAACGGCCAGACCGGGTTGCGACAGCGTTGAGCCAGGGTAAGGTGGCCGTCGTCACGGACGGAAGTCCTAACGTTTTGTTGATGCCATCGCTCTTTACCGATTTCATGCACCCGAGCGAAGATCTCTATGAGAAGTTCTATTTTGCCAATTTCCTTCGCGCTTTGCGCGTAATTACGCTGTTTATTTCCTTGTTTCTGCCTTCGATTTATATCGCTCTCTCCACCTTCCATCTCGAGATGATTCCAACGCCGCTGATGCTGACATTTCTGACCGCGAAAGCCGGCATCCCGCTGCCGACCTTTGTCGAGGCGCTCGTGATGGAAATTGCCTTCGAGATACTTCGCGAAGCAAGCCTTCGGCTGCCGCAAACGGTCGGACAATCGGTCAGCATCGTCGGGGCACTCATCATCGGGGAAGCAGCCGTGCAATCAGGGCTGGTTTCAAGACCGATCGTCATCATCGTTGCATTAACGGGAATTGCATCGTTCACTATTCCATCCTTTAATACGGCCATTACGATTAGGATGCTCCGTTTCCCGCTCATGTTCATAGCCGCTTGGACCGGAGTTCTCGGCATATCGCTCTGTCTCTTCACGCTTGTGCTGCATGTTTGTTCCTTGAAGTCGTTTGGAAAGCCGTATATACCGACATTGGAAGCTGCCAAATGGCGTGACTTTGTCGGTCATTACATCCTGCTCCCCATCAAGAAGAGAAGGTTCTCGAGAATGCATACATCCCCTGCAGCGCAGGGAGGGTCAGACCATGAAGATCATTAAACGGGGCCTGCTGATGCTTGTGTTTACGGCGCTTCTTGCCGGTTGTTCGTCGGATGTCGTCGAGATAAGCGATGTCGCGCTTGTCATGATGACGGCTATCGATTATGACGAGAAGAAACACTTGTATATCTTCACCATCAATTGTCTCGAATCTTCAACGAACAATTCCAATAACTCGGAGAACAAGTCCGAATGGATTGCCAGCGCTTCAGGCAAGTCCATCTTCGAAGCAGCTCGGAACTTGCGCAGCCGCGCCGGTAAAATTTTGGTCTGGCAGCACGACAAATTTTTTCTGCTTGGCGAGAGCGCGGCACGCCGTTCGATATACGAAGTCGTGGACTTCTTGACCCGAACCCGCGATATCCGGCTGTCCAGCTTCTTGATTGTTAGCGAAGGGAAAGCGACCGAGCTCATGCGAACGAAGGCGGAAACCGGCGACCTCATATCGAATGAGATGCTGGGCCGGATTAATAACGAGCAATTATGGGGCAAAAGTCTGTCGATCACCATTAAAGATATCGCTAATTATTACCCCGATCCGTACCGCGGGTTCGTAACCGGCAAGCTTAGCAAATTCAAGCCGATTGGCAGCAAGCACGAGGTCAACATCCTCAGCGGTGCCTCTGTCTTTCAGAATGGCAAGTTGAAGGACTGGCTGTCTAAAGACGATACGTTGTCCATGCACATCATCGTCAATAAGAAATATTGGAGGGCACTCGAATTCGCGGAATACGTGCCGTTTAAGTCCCTCAAAGTCGGAATGCGGATGCGAGTGGCCAAGCGTTCCATGAAGCTGGTTCAGATAGACGGCAAACCCGGCATCGCGATTCGTATCAGAGTGGTCGGAACCGTGACCAGCATAAACCATCGTGTCAATTTAGCCAATCCCGCAAGGCTGCGAGAGCTGGAAAACGAGTCAGGCCAATACATGGAGAAGCAATTGAAACAAAGTCTTGACCGGTTCCAACATCAATTGAAGACGGATATCGTGGGTTTATCCGATTATATCAGACGCTATCACCCAAACGATTGGAAGCAGATGTCGAAGGACTGGGTAACGAACGTATATCCTTCAATGCCGGTTCGCATAGATGTGGATGTGGCGATTCCAACCATCGGGATGAGCGACGTGCTGGGAGGTCCATGAGTTGACAGGGAACGTTGTATTGACAGTCATTGTGCTCTATGGGATTTGGAAACCGATCCAGTTATGGAAGCAGGACCTTTGCCGTGAAGCCATTGCCTTATGCCTGATCTCGGTTATTGCGGCCAGCTACCTCCTGCCTGTAATCGGCAACTGGGTCCCGACGTCCGAATCCATTCATAGGTGGATGTACAAATCCATATCCGATTTCGTAATACAGCAGCTCGATATTACACAGGAGGTAAGCCCCAAATGAAAGTTGAGAAGATTTCGCCATTTCAATTGGGCTGTTTATGTTTCGCTTACATGTCAGGCTTCTCGACCTTGTATCTATTGGAAGCAAAGCTCATCCTTCATGACGTTTGGATGGCCAATATTACGGCTGCGGTTGCCATCATTCTGCTGCTGCAATTGCTCATGTACATTCAACGAAGGTTTCCCGATCAGAATTTTAGCGACATCATCGTGAATATGTTCGGAAACTGGATTGGAAAATTTGTATTATGCTTGTATCTGTTAGCTATGACGGGGCTGGGCGTACTATCGCTGCGATCCATAGCGCTGTTCTATACGACAGCTATCCTGCCGAATACCTCTTCGAGTTTAATTATGGCCATTGTCGTACTTGTAACGACCTATGCTGCTTATCTTGGACTGAATGCGATTTCCCGGGCAGCTCTGGTCATTCTTCCTTTCTTCGCCATGGCTATGGTGGTGATTTGCATTTTTATTTTTAATGATGTGGAGCTCAATCCGCTCCTGCCTCAGTTTCAGCATTCGTTCCCTTTAATTGTCTATGGCTCCATGATTTCGTTCGGTTTTCCTTTTGGCAAAACGAGCGTAATCGTCTTTCTGTTCTCCGAGATTACTAACCAGAAGAAAGTGGTCAGGAGCTGCGCCATAGCCGTCATTCTTTCTTGCTTGTACCTGCTCATGTCGACCTATCTCTCGATTGGCTGTTTGGGGGAACACTTGTTCAAGTCGGCGGCATTTCCTTTCTTCTCCGCCATTCAATTGGTCAAGTTCGGGGAATATATCGAGCGAATTGAAATTATGATTATTGGGATATGGACAATTCTGACCTTATTCGAGATCATTATCGCGCAATACTGTTTCGTGAAAATCGTTGGCCGCATTTTCGGCGCGAAGGCGTTATCTTCCCTCTATTTGCCTGCAGGCGCTTTCTTCATAGCCGTCTCGATGAGAAGCTTTGACAATCCCGCGAAGCTGCTGTCTTACGATATGATGATTCTGCCCATCTCGATTCTTGCGCCTTCGATCCTCGTCCCGCTGGCATTGATTGGCACGATATGGGTAAGGTGCGGACTGGCAAATAAGAGCTGACATTGTCAGCTCTAAGATTATCGAGAAACTCCCCGTCGAACCAAACCGCCTGAACAAAAGAATGCGGCCGACTGCATCTCGCAGCCGGCCGCTTAAGCGGTACTATTTATTCACGACCACTTTCATCGTATCGCTCGTCGTTGCGCCCGAAGCATTAACCAATTCGCAATAGTACGCGTACGTGCCTTTCGCTTTACCGCTGATTGCGGTTACTGCGCTCTGCGCGTTTGGCGAGGCTGCCGCGAGCGGCTTCGTATCGATCAACACGCCGTTCTCGTACAGACGATATTCGGTGGCGTTCGTGCCCCACCACATGTTCATCGTGACCTTATACTGGCCGTTGCCGTCCCAGTTATCGTTGGACAGCACGGCTTTGCCCGGCTTTGCGTCTTTGACGACGACGACGAGCGGGCTGCAAGCTGTCGTTCCGTACGGGTTAGTCAGCTCGCAGGTGTACGTATACGTGCCGTTCTTCTTCCCGGCGATGTCCACGGCCGCGGATTGCGCTGCAGGAGACGCGTCGGTCAGATGCTTCGCGCCGATCAGCACGCCGTTCTCGTATAACTTGAATTCCGTCCCGTTATTGCCGCTCCACATATTCATCGTCACGGTGTAATCGCCGTCCTTCAGGCCGGTATCATAACCGTTGTTGTCGGTCAAAACCGGCTTCCCTGGCGCAGCTTTAGCCAGCAGCTTCTTCACTTGGAACGACACGCTGTTCGTCAAGCTGTTGCCTGCCGCATCCGTCACTGCATACGTAATCGCGTGTGAGCCCAGGCTTAGCGATTTGGAATTCAGCACCTGGCCGGAGGCGATCGCTTGTCCGTCGAGGGTCAGCCGCTCCGAAGCGACGCCGGACCCCGTGTCTGCGCTTGTTAATGCGAAATTAAGCGTTTCTCCCTGCGCAATATCGCCGACCGACCGTCCTGACATGAGCAGCTGCGTTGTCGGAGCGGTCTTATCGATCTTGATCTGCAGCGACTTGACGGCCTCACGCTGACCCGCCGAATCGACGGCGTAATAGCGGACGTTCGTCACGCCTTCCGAGCTTACCGTTACGGGACCGGTATAATCCGCGAAGCCGCCGTCGTTTACGGCGATTTTCACTGCAGCCGATCCTGCGCCTTCCGAAGTGACGGCCAGTGTCACCGTTTCATCCTGATTCACCCAGCCGGCGGCGTTCGGCTCCGCCGATAACACGGCTGACGTACCAGGCAGGCCGTACGTGCTCATATTAGCAGGAAGCTCGTCGAGCGTAATAACCGAATCGCTGTTGAAGACTTCATTCACATGCGAGAGCGAGTTGTTCTTGCCGTCGCGGATATAATCGCCGTACCATGTGCTGAACCAGCTCCAGTCCGCGCCGAAAATCTTCATCTGCGCCGGATCCGGAATCGAGCCGTTTTCCGGCATCGCAACCAGTTTTTTATCGCCGACCAGCTTTACCAGGTCTTCGTACTTGTTGCTGCTTGGGCTGTAATCCCCTGCCGCGTTGTAAACGTCCGTGCTGATAATATCGACGACATCGTCGCCCGGATACCAATCTGCCGAAGCCGAGTTCCACACCCAAATCAGATTGTTCAAGCCGTTCACGTTGGTCATCCGGTCGTACATGAGACGGTACAGTTCTTTTGCCGCTTCGGGGCCTTTGGCTCCCCACCAGAACCAGCCGCCTTCCGCTTCGTGCAGCGGTCTCCAAAGCACCGGAATGCCCTGATCCTGCAGACGCTTCAGCTGTACCGAGATCGCATCGATATCTCTCAGCAGCAGTTGATAATCATCGGAATCCGGATGAGCAAGCGCATACTGCAGATCGAACGAAGTGGCAGACGTGTAGAAGCCTCTCCACCATTCATTACCGTCCACGTTGTACAGCCCCTTCGGCGCATTCCAGTGCCAGCACAAGGCGATAAGGCCGCCCTTGCCGGCCCAGTCGATCATATCCTCCACCTCATGCGAGTCCGAGCCGAACGCTACGCGGGATGGCGAATAATCGATCATATCGAAGGATACGAGCGCCGGATACTTACCGGTTTGCTGATAAATCCAGTCGGCATCGGCTGTCGTCTGTTGACCGGAAATAATGTTCTTGCCGTATTGGTCCACCAAATAATTATGCAGCGCCTGCGCCTGCGGCGTCGCATTCGGATTCACCAGCTTCTTCTCGACCTGATGGGTCCGCGTAACCGGCGCAACCGGCGAGAACGAGATATAGTCGATGTAGTACCAGCCCCAGAACGGCTCGAACGTAATCGTATTCTCTCCTTTGCGAAGCAGCAGCTTGCCGGCCGGCTTCTCAGCAAACGAGCTGCTCTGATCGAAGTGGACCGAGCCGCTCGGCTGTCCGTTTAGAATAATATTCGTATCTTTATTGCCGAACGGAGCAGCGTAGCCGATGTTGAACTCGTACAAGCCGTCCTCGGCCGCGTCGTACTTCAGCGTCAAGGTACCGCTGCTCTTGATCCAAACATAGCCGGTTCCGGAGTAGCCGGCCAGCTCGCTCGCCGTTGAGATATCCGCGTCGAAGGTGCCCGTCTCCGCTTCAACCCGGTCTGCCGGAGCCTTCGTCGACTCGACCCGGATGTACTCGATACCGTAGTAGCCCCAATCGCGCGCGAAGCCGATCGTGTTCTCGCCGGCATTCAACAGCACCTTGCCCGCATCCAGTTCGGCGGTCACCTGTCCAGCTGCCGGAGCCGGGAGCTTCGCGTTGCCGTTCGCCTGGCCGTTGACCAGAATCGACGTTTCCTTCTCGCCGTAAGGCGCATAATAGCCGATCGTCAATTTGTACAGCCCTTGTTCCTTCACGCTTACATGGAAGGCAGCCGAGCCTGGGCTGGCGCTGTTCTCTTCATAAAAGAACGACACGTAGCCGCCGCCCGCATACAAGCTGTCGCCGCCAGCCGGAGCAGTTCTGAACTCGGGGCCCGCTCCTGCAAGCACCGCGTCGCTAGCCTTATACACCCCGTCGGCAGGAGGCTCGGGCGCAATATCGCGTCCCGTAAACTTGAAATTGTCCAGGTAAATCGGACCGTTGTAGTTCATCGTCATATTTTTGGCCAGTTGAATGACGAATTCGGATTGCGCTGCTTCTGCTGGAATGGATACGGATTTGTGGATTTTCACAAAGGAGACGCCGTTGATCTCCGAGGCTGAAGAGGATGAGCTTGCGATGTCATGATTGCTGTAATTCAGTTCCTGCCAGCTGCCGTTCATTGCCGTGCTGATTCCGAGCACGCCAGGGAATGACTGCGGTACGAACACGTCGTAATCGACCTGCGAGTAGGTGCCGAGCGCGATGCCCGGGTAAACCCGAAAAGCCGCTACCTGCCAAGCTGCCGCATCGGTGTAATTCGTCGCGACTTTGAGCGCGTACCTGTTGTCCGGCGTACTCAAATCTTCGCTGACGCCAACGGAGACGAGCGCGTCTCCCCATCCCGGCTGCCAGCCCATGGCGGTGCCGTCTTCAAAATCATAGCTTCTGTCTGGCGTTTGCGCCGCATGGCCGACCCCAGCCACCGGAACTAACAAATAAGCTAACAAAGAAAAACAAATCAAACTGATCATCCGCCGTCTCTTGCCTCGATGCAATCTCATCACTCCTCAGGAATATTAGTTTGCCTGCAGTGTTCGTTGCTCTTCTATCATATAATAAAGCGCTTTCAAAATGAATCGCCCCAATCCCTTTTTATAATAATTTTTGCTAAAAATTTGTAATCCAAACCCTCGGTCTGTTAGTTTGAATTGCCCATAATTTTATTACCCATGATAATTCTGTTAGTATGATTTTTCTGTACGTTTGCTAACTTTAGTTGTTTGTTTGCTTTGTTATGAAGCCGCCGGCAGCGGACAACAATAAACGCCGCGGAGTACTCCGCGGCGTCGGTCAGAAGTCAGGTCGCTATGGCTTGAATGAAATCATGCAAAAAGAGGCGGCCAAAGCCGCCCCTCCACTTGCTGTCGGTGCTCGAATTCAACTGTGCACCGATTCGATGAACTTTTCCAATGCGGCAACGTCCGTAACATTCTTGTTGCACTGATCGCCGTTGATGCAGATATAATTGCCCACCGTTTTGTAATAATCGGGAGATGCGTTCGCCGGCTTCTTCTTGTGAATCGCCGAGAACAACACCACTTCTTCCAAGCGGTTGCAGGCGAAGCAATAGCTTTTCTTATTGCTGGCCGTATACCTGCCTTCCAAGCCGACGAATTGTCCGCCTGCCGGATACACGATAAACATTTTATTGGTGGCAATATCGATCCAGCTCAGATAGGAGACGTGCCGGAAGTCGATTTGCGCGAGATCGGGCAGCTTCAACTTCTTGTTTTTCGGAAAAAGCTTCTGGATTTCCTTCGTCGTAATCGGAGGAAAAGCGATCCTATACGGCTCGAGCGCCTCCATATACTTCTGAAAATCTTCCCCCGACTTCAAATCCGCTACGGATTCCAGCATCGTTCTCCGATGGTCCGTTATAGTAGGAAACAGTTCCGCCACCTTCGCTTGCGCGTTCGAGCGGACGGACGCCACGACCTTCGGGTCCCCGACCGTTCGGAGCGTGTGCAGCACGTAATCTGCCTGTTTATGGATAAAGTTATATTCATGATTTCTAATAAATGGTTCGCGCATGGAAATCAGCCCCTTATTTAGTATGGATGAGCAAATAAGGTGCAAAGCCATTGATTAGAAAACGATAGAAACGAGTTCAGCCAGCGATAACGGTTGGCCAGCCCATGCAAAGTATCGCCCCCTAATCAGGCTTTGCATAGCGCCGATCCAGTCCGGCAACCTCTGATTGCCATGGGTATCACCTCCCCAACAATGGTTACATTAGTATAACCGATGGTTCAGTCCCCCGGCAATCGGTTGCGGATCAACCGGATCTGTCCGCGATGATTGATTTCGTCCTCGAACACATGAAACCACATGAAGTACCGGTTGGCCTGTTTCCCGTACCAGAACTCTTCCTGCTCGTAGAGCCAGTTATCGTCGACCGTCCGGAACAAGTCGCAGGTTCGTTGTCTTACCGTTTCGAGCTTGCCGAGGTAGTAGTCCAGGCCGAAGTTCTTCAGCTTCTCCCTGCCGGCGTCGCCGAGTTCCAGCGCCGCTCCCCATTCCGCCAGCTCCTCATCGCTCAGCCTCCGATCCTCGAACGTCGAGACTTGGTAGGCATACTCCACGGCCGCAAAATGCATCAGCAGTCCTCCGATCGAGTTGCTCCGCGCGTCCAGCAAATAATCGAGCTGTTCCTGAGTCAGACCCTTCACTGCTTCCAGCGTTGTATGCCTCGCATAATTCATCATCGAGAGCAGACGGCCGACTTGCGGCGTATAGCCGGGCATGTCAGTGATAAGGTAGATATCATCCATATTGAGCATTTATGGGTCAGCCTCCTTACTCATTTTTTAATTTGATAAATTTGTCATTTCTTGCGAATCCTCTCTATTAATTCGCCAAGCTCGGCTCCTCCACCTGTTCAAGCGCTTGTGATTTGTTGCCAAAATCTCTAGTGCTGGCCAGCGTAACAAGCTATGATTGGCATAGTGGAATCCCCCTTGCCTGGTCAATTACATACGGTTGGAGGAGAGCAGGAATGGACTTTCTGAAGGTGGAAGGACGGCGGATCGTCGACAGCCGCGGCCATGAAGTGCGTCTGCGCGGATTCTCGTTCGCGAGCTGGTTGAATTGGGAGAATTTCATTCTCGGCATGCCGGGGCATGAAACGGGCGTGCGTCAAGCGCTTGTGCGCGTGCTCGGCGCAGAGCGTGCGCAGTATTTTTTCACGAGCTTTTTGAACTGTTTTATTGGCGAAGAAGATTTCCGATTCATTCGGAATCTGGGCTGCAATCTGGTGCGCATCCCGTTCAACTATCGGCATTTCGAGTCGGATGACGCGCCTTTCGTCTATTTGTCCGAAGGGTTCGCATGGCTGGACAAGGCGGTTAGCTGGGCTCGCGACAACGGGATTTATTTGATTCTGGACATGCATGCCGCCCAAGGCGGGCAAAATCCCAACTTCCACTCGGATACCATTACCGGAGCGGCCGCCTTCTGGGAGCACCAGTCCCACCGGGATCGCGCAGCCGCGCTATGGAAGGAAATCGCGCGCCGTTACCGCGACGAGCCCGTCATAGCGGGATACGATCTGCTGAACGAGCCGATTCCGCCGCAAATCAGCCAGCTGAACCGGTTTTACCGCGAAGCGGTCCAAGCCATCCGCGAGGTGGACGAGCGGCATATCGTGTTTATCGAAGGCGACGGCTATGCGACCCGTTTCGAAGGGCTCGATGATCCTTTTGACGGGAACGCGGTGTACAGCATGCACTTCTATTCCGTCTGCGGGATGGGGAATATGGAGTACCCCGGGATAGACGATCATAACGGCCAATATTGGGATCGCGAGGCGCTGAAACGGGAATACATCGAGCGAACGGCCTTCATGCGCAAACACGGCGTGCCCAACTGGTTCGGAGAAACTAGCGCGACCTTCCCTGCATCGGTCTCGGAAGCATCGCGCATGCGTTTTCTGGAAGATACGCTCTCCATCGCCGAGGAGCTGGGGGATTCCTGGACGTTCGGCATCTACAAGGACCTCGGAAAGACCGGTATCGTCCATATTGATCCCGAATCGGATTGGGTACGGCGTACGGCCCCGGTCAGCCGCGCGATCGACGCCCTGCACTGCAATCCGTTCGCGGACCATGCGGGCGAGAACGAGTGGATTGCCTTATGCCGCGGACTTGGGGAACATCTCCATCAGACGATAGGCAGCCTGAACGGAAGTCCGACGGCCGAGGAGCTGGCAAGGAAGCTGCTATTCTACTTGAACGAATGCATCGCGCCGGTCCAGCTGCAAGTGCCGTTCGCCGAACAATTCAGTGGATTAAGCGAGGAAGAGATCGACAGCATGATGCAGTCTTTCTCCTTGCGCAACTGCCGCCCGCACGAAGGCTGGGTCGATATCGTACGGAAAACGACAGGCGCGGACGCTTAATAAGCGTCCGCGCCGCGGGTAGACTTTCGTCAATATAGACGTTCAATGCTTTAACTCAAGACAACGCATCCGACCAGAAGTGCTCCGGCCGCCAATTCAACGTTTCTTTCGCCAACCGGTTGCTGAACAATGGCTCCCTGCCGTCGAAAGGTACCCTTAAGTCCGTCACTTCCGGGTAGCATTCCCGAAGCAGCTCGCTCGTATCGAACTGGCTGAGCGTATCGTCGCCCGTAATATTCAGCGCCACGGCCCCGTCGATATCCGCATGAAGCGAAGCGATGCACGCGCTGGCGGCGTCGCGGATATCGACGTAGCTCCATAGGATTTTGGCGAAGTCGCCATGCTTGGCGATGCTGCCTTTCATCCGCTCGTACTCCTCCGGGGCCGCGATCAGCGAGAACCGGAGGCTTACGACCTGCATGCCGTTCCGGCGATGGAACATCGCTGCCGTAAGCTCGTTCAGCGTTTTGGACAGGCCGTACCCTTCTTGGGACAGCTGCGGATGTTCCTCGTCGATCGGCAAATAGTGCGGCGCGAACGGCTCGAGCGCCCAGGCGAATCCGTAGGCCGACGTGCTGGAGCCCATGACGACCCGCCGAATGCCGAGCATGGACGCCGCCTCCAGAATATTGTAACCACCCATGACATTATTGGCGAAAATCGTCGGAATCGGAAAACCGGTCGGCGACGGAATCGCAGCCAGATGAATGATCGCGTCCGCACCCTGCATCGCGCTGGCCACTTGGCCGAGGTCGTTCATGTCGACGACGATTTGCCGGCAAGGGAGCCCTGGAGCCTGCTTCTGGTCCAGCGAGATGACGCGGTATTGCTGCTTTACAAGTTCCCGAACGACATATTGCCCCAGCTTGCCGCTGCCCCCGGTGACTGCTATCGTTTTCATAGATCGCTCCACTCCTTCGTTTATCGCGGTTGTTGGATATGCCCTGACACTTTTCGGTTACGGTCGAACCAGCGTGCCGTCGGCCTTGCGGTCGAGCGTGTACGGCTGATGGTAACTCTTGCGGCTCCCGTCATCGCCTGTCAGCAAGACGGCCTTCTCCTCGTCGAAATCGATGCCGAGCCCAGGCTTGCCGGATACGTACAAATATCCGCCTTTGCGTTCGACGAGCCCCGGGAACACCTCGCGCTCTTCCGGTCTGAAATGATTGATCTCTTGAATACCGAAATTCCAGACCGCCATATCCAGATGGACCGCCGCGGCCTGGTTCACGGGATCGTTCTCTCCGCCTTCCTGCCAAGCCGTACGTACGCCGAACGCCTCCGCCAGCGTTGCGATTTTGCGGGCTGCGCTAATGCCGCCGACTTTGGAAATGCGTACCCGGATAAAATCAATCAGCCGCTCTGTAATAAGCGTCGTCCACTCATGCGGATTCGTGAACAGTTCTCCGACGGCCTGCGGAGTCGCACTCTGCTGCCGCAGCTGGCGATACCAGCCGAGCTGCTCGGGCGGCAGCACGTCCTCGAGGAAGAACAGATCGTACGGCTCCAGCCGCTTCGATAGTTTAATGGCGTTAATCGGCGACAGATGCTCATGCACGTCATGCGTGAACTGCAATTCGGATCCGAATGCTACCCGCAGCTGCTCGAACATCTCGGGAATGGCCCGCACGTACGCGTTCTCGTCGAAGATCGCTTCCTTCGCCCAAGCTCCGGCAGGCACATTCGCCTGATCGCGCGGGATGAAGCCCCCGCCGCCGTAACCGCCAAGCTGCGCGCGGATGACAGTGTATCCTTGCTCCAGGTAGCGCTGGACGTCCTCTTTCAGCTCCGCTATATCGTGTCCGCCAGCATGTCCATAACAAGGAACGGCCGCCCGGCAAGCGCCGCCGAGCAGTGCATAGATCGGCAGGCCGGCTTCCTTGCCTTTGATATCCCACAACGCGACGTCGATGCCGCCGATCGCCGTTTGCAGAATCGAACCATTTCGCCAGTAGGAGCTAAGCTGCATCGTCTGCCATATATCTTCGATGTTGCCGGTGTCTCTTCCGATCAGCTGCGGAGCGAGCAGCTGTTCAATTACCTGTATGACTGCCTCCGAATTATAAATATCGTTCGCCGAGCCGATGCCATAGAGTCCATCCTGATCGGTCATCACCTTCACAATGGTCCATGTTCCGTTTTTCCGTGTGCGGATGCATTTGATTCCCGTAATTTTCGCCACTTGCGGGCACCTCTTCCCCATAATGTTCATTCAGTATGACGGCCCCCCGCCAAGCGGCGGGAGGCACTCGTTGGTCATGATGGTTGAACTTGAAGTCGATACATACTGATGCATGAATACTCCACTAATCTCGCGATGCCGGTTGATTGCGCATTTCGTACCGCTTCGGCGTGATAAGCACCGCAGCAGGAGCAGCAATAGGAAATCCGCATCGCGAGACCGCTTTACCCGGATTAAAAATATCTTTCGCCGTTCCTCGCACGATTCCTCCAGCCGCCAGCGATTCAATTGCCTCGCGTGCCCAAGGACTGCTGTCCCGTTCAAGTCACCGCGTCTACCGTCCGGTTCTGGACTATCATTGTGCCCAGCGTTGGGAATATAGACAGAGAAGCCGCCCCTCGTCGGCTTAACCAAACGTTCAGTCAGCGGGGGACGGCATGTTTTCTGGATGGTATACAGCTGCTAATTTCTAGATGTTGATCACGAAATGCCTATTATTTGGCTTGCGTAGTCAGATAGGCGTCGATTTGCTTTTGCGTCTCGGACACGATTTTGTCGAGGCCGTTACCCTTCTGCTTCTCGATATACGAACTGACTTCCTTCGCTGCATCTTTCGTAATTCCGTATTCCAGCGGCTTGCTGATCTCGTCGGACGCTTGGTCGCGCTTCGCGAGTTCATTCTTCATCGTATCTTCGGCGATGAATAGACCATCCACCGGGGAATTCACGTTCTCCGGCTCAGCGGCAAATTCGGCCTCATGCAGCCAGAAGTCTTTCGGATACGTCGACGTCGGACGCATGAATTGCGGTTTCCAGAACGCCCATTGGCCGCCCCACTCCATGTAATTGCTCGTCGTTGTGTCCATGCCGTCCGGATATACAGCCGTATCTCCGTCCAGTTTGTAGGTTTTGCCTTCGATACCGTATTGCAAGAGATCGTACAGCTTCTGATCCGTCTCCACCATGTCGAGGAAACGAAGGACGCGGTCCGCATGCTTGGAGTTGCGGTTGATGGCAACTACGTTAGCCAGCGCGGTACGGTTTACTTGTTTCTTATCCGGGTAAAGCAGGGACATTTGCTGTTTGAACGACGGATCGGAGAAACCAGGATCCGCATTCGCCCATTCATGCGATGTTTGCGTAAGCAGCGTCTTGCCGTTACGCCATTCAGCCGCGCCATCCGCCTTGTCGATCATCGCGTCGCGGTTGATCAGCTTATCGTCATACCACAATTTCGCTTTCTGTACCGCTTCCAAATAGAACGGCTGCTGCTCGACCGGTTGTACCGTAACTTTCGGGTCGTTGAGATAGAAGCCCAAGCCGTGGAAGTTCAGGTCAACCCACTCATCGCGAATCATATAGATCGGCAAAGGTGTCGAACGGTACAGCTTATCGTTCGGATAAGCTTTCTTCAGATCGCGAAGCAGGCCTTCGACGTCATCGATCGTCTTGATGGAATCAGGGGCGACCGTGATGCCCGCTTTGTCCGTCAAGTCGGAGCGCCAGCCGGCATACAAACGCTGGTTCATCTTCATCGTCCAAGGCAAGCCGACGATTTGACCATTTACCGTTGCCGCGGAAAGCGTTCCTTGTTCTTGGTACTTTTTGTACAGATTCGGTGCGTATTGCGGAAGCAGGTCGTTAAGCGCCATGTAAGAGCCTTTGGCAGCCATCAGCTTGTAGGACAGCCAGTCGCCGTCAAAGTTCATGTCCCAGCTGTCACCGGAAGCGGCCATAACGAGCATCTTGTCTTTGAAATCAGTGAACGGAATGAAGTTGATATCGAACTTCACGTTCAGGCCTTTGCCTTTCACGTAATCGCTGATCGTGGACCATACTTCGTCGGTAGCCGACTTTTTGTCGCCGCCAAAGTAAAACTTCAGCGTCACTTCATCCTCTGTCTTCGCGGTATTGCCGTTGCCGCTTTTGGCATCGGTATTGCCGGACGTATTGCCGCCGTTGCCGGTATTGCCCGTGGTGCCGCTATTCCCGCTGCTATTGTTGTTGCCATTGTTGCCGCCGCACGCCACCAGCATAGCCGTGAACAGCATCATGACCGCAAGCAGCATCGGAACTCTTGCCTTCTGCTTTCTCATGTAATCCCTCTCCCCTTAATGAAAATAATTATATCGCTATACAGCCGAAGCTGGTATAGTCAGCCTTTCACCGCGCCTACCATGAGTCCCTTGACGAAATACCGCTGCAGGAACGGATACAGGAAGACGATCGGGCCGATCGTGACGACGGTCAATGCCATCTTCATCGATTCGGATGGAATTTGCGGCATAATGCGCTGCATCGCCGCCGCATTGCTCGAATTTCGCAGGAAGTCCACGTTCGAGACGAGCGTTCTCAGGAGCAATTGCAGCGGCTGAAGCTCCTGCTTATCGATGAACATGAGGCCGAGGAACCAATCATTCCAGTACGCCAGCGCTGCGAACAGACCAATGGTCGCGAGAACCGGCACAGACAGCGGAGTAATGAGCCGCGAGAAAATCCGGAATTCGCTGGCACCGTCCATTTTGGCCGATTCGTAAATATCCTCCGGAATGGATTGCATGAAGTTCCGGATCAGGAACATGTTGAAGGCATTCGCCATCGGCGGCAAAATCATCGCCCACATCGTATCCTTAAGCTCCAGATACCGGACGCATATGATGTACCATGGCACCAAACCGCCGCTGAACAGCATCGTCAAGATGACATAGATCGACAGGATATTACGGTATTTAAACGACCGTCTTCCCATGACGTATGCACCCATGCTATTGACGATAAGGGAGAGAACCGTTCCGACTACCGTGACGATAATGCTGATCATGTAGGCATCTACGATCCGATTGGAACCCAGGAACAAAATGCGGTACGAATCGAACGTGATATGCCTTGGGATGAGCTGGTAGCCATAGTTTACGATATCGTTCTCGATACTAAGCGAACCCGAGATGACCATCAGGAACGGGAATAGACAAGCCAAGCTGAATAAGGAAATGATGATGATGATCAGCGTTTGGCTCATGGAAATTTTTTTGGCAGCCATCGATCGAAGCCTCCTTGCTTGTAGTAGTCTTAGAAAATCGCCGAATCCCGGTCCACCTTACGCGCGGCATAGTTGCTGCCGAGTACGAGCACGAACGCAACGACCGACTGCACGAAGCCAGCCGCTGAAGCCATGCCGATATCCCCGGATTTGCGCAAGCTTCTGTACACAAGGGTATCGATAACGTCTGTTGTCGGATACAGCTTTGCGGCGTCGCCGACCATGGCATAGAACATACCGAAATCCGCGTTCATGATGCGGCCGATCGCCAGCAGCGTCAGAATGATAATCGTCGGCTTCAGCATCGGGATGCTGATATACCGCGTCTGCTGCCAACGGGAAGCGCCGTCGATCGAAGCTGCTTCATAATAGGAGCTATCCACCGACGTCAGCGCGGCCAGATAAACGATCGTGCCGTAGCCGGTTACCTTCCAACGAACCGCAATCATCAGGATGACTGGCCACCAGCTCGCTTTGTTGTAGAAGTCCACGCCTTGGAGTCCGAACCATTCCAGCATGCGGTTCAGCGCGCCGTTCTCGTAATTAAGCAGGTTGTACGTGAATACGCCGACTACGATCCAGGAAATGAAGAACGGCAGGAAGGTCAGCGATTGGGTGATCCGCTTGAAATACTTATTCCTAAGCTCGTTCAGCATTAATGCAAATCCAACCTCGAAAACGAGCCCTGCGGCGATGAACAGCGCATTCAGCAGGATCGTGTTGCGAATCGCCCGGAATGCCACATCCGAGGAAAACAAGTAATCGAAGTTGTTGAACAACGGATGCATCCAGTCACTGCGGAAGATGCCTTTGTTGAAGTCGAAGTTCTTGAATGGAATCATGAGACCCGACAACGGCAAGTAACTGAATAGGAAGAGCAGCGTCGCGACGGGAAGAAACATAAGCAGCAATTGGCGGTTGCGGATGAGTTCGCGAAGGACTCCGTTTCGTTTCATGGGCCTTTACCCCTTCTCTTTCGTGATACGTTAATCATAAGGGAGCGGCCAAAACGATACTATGAGCGAATCTTATCCTTTCCGGTATGGGATTGGCCTGTTTCGAGCTACGTATAAAATGCTTGCTTCTCATGGAAATCAGACCGTCCGTCCCAATCTGAAAAGAACACCGAGCCACTCCGTTGCCCGTCTTCACACTGGTCGCGCCTAAGCCATTTTCCGTTCTCCCCTCGCTCCATTTTCTGCTTTTTGCCTTAAAAATTCTCGTTAGAAAAACAAACCAAAAAGACCTCCAGCCATCACAAATGTGATGGCTGGAGGTCTTATCTATGTAATAGAGGTATTACACCCTGAAAACTGGATACGAACCTTTGCGAAGGTTTCTTGCATTAGCTGAAACGAGTTGTTCTTGGATAAGCCCTCGACCGATTAGTATTCGTCAGCTCCACGCATTGCTGCGCTTCCACCTCGAACCTATCAACCTCGTCGTCTTCAAGGGGTCTTACATACTGGGAAATCTCATCTTGAGGGGGGCTTCACGCTTAGATGCTTTCAGCGCTTATCCCGTCCGCACTTGGCTACCCAGCGATGCTCCTGGCGGAACAACTGGTACACCAGCGGTGCGTCCATCCCGGTCCTCTCGTACTAAGGACAGCTCCTCTCAAATTTCCTGCGCCCACGACAGATAGGGACCGAACTGTCTCACGACGTTCTGAACCCAGCTCGCGTACCGCTTTAATGGGCGAACAGCCCAACCCTTGGGACCTACTTCAGCCCCAGGATGCGATGAGCCGACATCGAGGTGCCAAACCTCCCCGTCGATGTGGACTCTTGGGGGAGATAAGCCTGTTATCCCCAGGGTAGCTTTTATCCGTTGAGCGATGGCCCTTCCATGCGGTACCACCGGATCACTAAGCCCGACTTTCGTCCCTGCTCGACTTGTAGGTCTCGCAGTCAAGCTCCCTTATGCCTTTGCACGCTACGAATGATTTCCAACCATTCTGAGGGAACCTTTGGGCGCCTCCGTTACATTTTAGGAGGCGACCGCCCCAGTCAAACTGCCCACCTGACACGGTCCCTGTACCGGATTACGGTACCAGGTTAGAACTCCGATACGATCAGGGTGGTATCCCAACGATGCCTCCATCGAAGCTGGCGCTCCGATTTCTAAGGCTCCCACCTATCCTGTACAGATCGTACCAAAGTCCAATATCAAGCTGCAGTAAAGCTCCATGGGGTCTTTCCGTCTTGTCGCGGGTAACCTGCATCTTCACAGGTATTAAAATTTCACCGGATCTCTCGTTGAGACAGCGCCCAAGTCGTTACGCCATTCGTGCGGGTCAGAATTTACCTGACAAGGAATTTCGCTACCTTAGGACCGTTATAGTTACGGCCGCCGTTTACTGGGGCTTCGGTTCATAGCTTCGCCTTGCGGCTAACCACTCCCCTTAACCTTCCAGCACCGGGCAGGCGTCAGCCCGTATACTTCGCCTTACGGCTTCGCACAGACCTGTGTTTTTGCTAAACAGTCGCTTGGGCCTTTTCACTGCGGCCCCCTCGGGCTATTCACCCTACCGAGGCACCCCTTCTCCCGAAGTTACGGGGTCATTTTGCCGAGTTCCTTAACGAGAGTTCTTCCGAGCGCCTTAGCATACTCTGCTCGACTACCTGTGTCGGTTTGCGGTACGGGCACCTTCACCTGGCTAGAGGCTTTTCTTGGCAGCCTGAACTCATGACCTTCGCTACTGCAATTTTCGCTCCCCTTCACAGCCCAGCCTTATTGATGTGCGGATTTGCCTACACATCAGCCTCACTGCTTGGACGGACATCCATCAGTCCGCGTCACTATCCTTCTGCGTCACCCCATTGCTCGTAACGGCTTACGGTGGTACAGGAATATCAACCTGTTGTCCTTCGACTACGCCTTTCGGCCTCGCCTTAGGTCCCGACTTACCCTGAGCGGACGAGCCTTCCTCAGGAATCCTTAGTCTTACGGCGGACAAGATTCTCACTTGTCTTTTCGTTACTCATACCGGCATTCTCACTTGAATGCGCTCCACCAGTCCTTACGGTCTGACTTCAACGTACATTCAACGCTCCCCTACCCCTGCAACATAGTTGCAAGCCATAGCTTCGGTGGTGTGTTTAGCCCCGTTACATTTTCGGCGCAGAGTCACTCGACCAGTGAGCTATTACGCACTCTTTAAATGGTGGCTGCTTCTAAGCCAACATCCTGGTTGTCTTTGCAACTCCACATCCTTTCCCACTTAACACACACTTGGGGACCTTAGCTGATGGTCTGGGCTGTTTCCCTCTTGACAATGGATCTTAGCACTCACTGTCTGACTCCCGGATATAAGTACATGGCATTCGGAGTTTGACTGGACTTGGTAACCCTTGGCGGGCCCCGCACCCAATCAGTGCTCTACCTCCACGACTCTTACTCCGAGGCTAGCCCTAAAGCTATTTCGGGGAGAACCAGCTATCTCCGAGTTCGATTGGAATTTCTCCGCTACCCCCACCTCATCCCCGAATTTTTCAACATTCGTGGGTTCGGGCCTCCAGTGCGTGTTACCGCACCTTCACCCTGGACAGGGGTAGATCACACGGTTTCGGGTCTACGTCCACATACTATGTCGCCCTATTCAGACTCGCTTTCGCTGCGGCTCCGGCTCTTCACCTTAACCTTGCATGGGAACGTAACTCGCCGGTTCATTCTACAAAAGGCACGCCATCACCCATATAGAGGGCTCTGACTTTTTGTAAGCGCACGGTTTCAGGTTCTGTTTCACTCCGCTTCCGCGGTGCTTTTCACCTTTCCCTCACGGTACTGCTTCGCTATCGGTCGCTAGGGAGTATTTAGCCTTGGCAGATGGTCCTGCCGGATTCCCACGAGGTTTCACGTGTCTCGCGGTACTCAGGATCCGTCTCGGAGAGTGCTGACTTTGGACTACAGGGCTTTTACCTCTTATAGCG
>NZ_CP048286.1:4245000-4447500 GCF_010365285.1 Paenibacillus rhizovicinus | reverse complement strand
AGCTTGCGAAACGTTCGTTTCGCGATTTATAACCTTTTGACAGGTCGCTCATTGTTCAGTTTTCAAGGAACAAATGTTTGTTGATTTCTCATCCAGCCTCTCGGCCAGATCTAGAATATATCATATTTCAAAACCGTTTGGCAAGCTTTATTTTTAAAAACTTGTTTCGGTTTCGATCACCGTTCCGCGTGTCTCTCTCGGCCGGAATAAGAATATACCATGATTGTCTCTAGGTATGCAACTATTATTTTTAATCCATTTTCAACCAGTGCTATTCTTCCTCCATATAATGATAGACGCAAGCGTTTCTCACGATTGGAATAAACGCCTGCGTCTTTGAAGATCCCGTTTCACTTCCGTTGCCCCAGTTCCTCTTCCTTCAGTACAGGATGCCGAAGAGTAATGCGGGTGCCCGCGATCGACGTCTCGATGCGCAGCTTGCAATTATCTCCGAAGTACAGCTTCAAACGATCGTTCACGTTGCGCAGTCCGACCCCCTTAGCACCCTCCGCCGATTGACCGAGCGGATTGGCGTTATGCTCCAGCTTCTCGAGCACCTCGGGCGGGATACCGCTGCCGTTGTCGATCAGGTCGACGACGAGCTCGTCGTCTTCTTTGCGGGCGGAGAGCAGGATCTTGCCATGTTCGAAATTGTCGCGGATGCTGTGCTGGATCGCATTCTCCACAAGCGGCTGCAGCAGCAACCGGATAAAGGGAACGTCCTTCAGATCGCTGTCGACCGAATAGAGAATCCGAATCGTCTGCCCCATCCTGGCCTGTTCGATCTGGACGTAGGCTTTGACCTGCTCGATCTCGCGTCCCAGCGTCGTAATCTCTTTGCCTTGGTTCAAGCTGAGCCGCAGCAAATTGCCGAGGGCCGAAACCATCTCGCTGATATCGCTTCGCCCATGGTTCTCCGCCTTCCAACGGATCGACTCCAGCGTATTGTATAGAAAATGCGGATTGATCTGGTGGCTTAGCACCTGGAACTCCAGCTCTTTCTTCTGCCGCTCCGCCAGCGAGGCGTCCTCGATCAACCCCTCGATCCGGCGAAGCAGACTGCCGTAGCCCCTGTACAACCAGCCAACCTCGTCATGCCGCGTCGAGTTCGGGATATCCTGCTGCAGGTTGCCCGCTTCGAGCCTTCGCATATAACGGACGAGCCGGACGATCGGCTGCGTGAAGTAGGCCGTAATATAGAGCACGACGCCGACGCAGCAGAGCAGATAGATCACGAGAAAAATAATGAGCAGGCGGTTAATTTCTTCAATCGTGCCCGTCAATTCATTTAACGGCGTCAAGCTTGCGATTACCCACGGATAGCTGTTCATGCGCACATAGGTCGCCAAGTATTTGGTGCCGCCAATCGAAATGGTTTGCGCGCCTTGGGCCCCGGACACTATCGGCTGCACGACCTTCTCGGACGGAAACGGCCTTCCTGTCCATTCATTCGCGCCGGAATCGTACACGACCGTGCCTTTCTCATCGAGCAGCAGCACTTTATGGTCGACCATTCCGCCGCTTGGGGCAAAGAAGCGCTTGAGCTGATCCTCGGATAAATCGGTTGCGATGATCCCGCGGGGAATTTGATCGTACAAGCCTGAGAAACGTTTGATGTATGTGAGCAGCGGCCGCTCGAACTCGCCTTTCTTCGGCATCGACAACCGCCAGGTCGGACTGACCGTATTAAGCGATTTTCGGAACCACGGCTCGTTCTTCACATCCTCCGACTCCCCGATCGTGCTCATATACTCCGGATACTTGGACGGGTCGATCGGATACACATGGATACGGAACGCGTCGATCGTCGACGTATATTGGTAGATTAAGCTGACCAGGTTCAGCGTAAACGAGTCGTCAGCCGAGCTCCCTGGCGGAAGCGCAAGGAGGCTCTGCAGCTTTTTGTTGCCGATCATATCGTTGACCTGATCGTTCATCGTCTTCAAGTAGTTCTCGAAGTTGTTCCGCGATTGCTCCAAGTAATTGACGGACGCCGTCATATTGGCATTGGAGATGCCTTCGATCGCCTTGATATGCGCATAGTACGCGAACAATAAAAAAGGGACGATAATGATCATAAAGAAGATCAATATCATCCGGTTCCGGAACGACGACGCGAGGCGCAGGGAGACTGGCCTATTCATGGCTTACGATCCCCTGCAGCCTGCGGTATTCCTTCGGCGTGTGGCCGGTCTGCTTCTTGAACAGCTTCGTGAAATGAACGGGGTCCTTATAGCCCACCTGCGACGACACCTCGTATACTTTGTACTGTACCTCTTCCAGCATCCCCTTCGCCCGTTCCATTCGGATATCGGTCAGATACTCGAGGAACGTCTTGCCCAGCTCCTTCTTGAACAGTTTGCTTAGCCAGACCGGCGTGACGTGAACCTCCTCCGCCACGCTTTGCAGCGTTAAGCTTTGGGCGTAGTGCTTGCGAATGAACTTCTCCGCTTCCTGAATGATCTGGCTCGGGGACACGCTTTGGTTCCGGAAGCCGGCAGCGACCGCGAGCAGAAACTGCTCGGTTTGCTCTTTCAGCGATTCCAGCGTATCGAACTGCTCCAAGCGTTCCCAGACTGCCATCGGATTGCGTTCCCAGCTGCGGTCCGCCCATCCGTTCTGCCACGCTTTTTTGAACAGATCGAGCAGCCATTCGAAAATGCGCTGCTGAATGTCTTTGATCTGCGCGAAGGACCAGCCTTTGACCATGTCCACGAAAGGCTCCATCGCCGCCCGGATTTCGTCATCCGATCCGTAACGGATCAAGTCGAGCACCTCCGCCGGATGCTGGATGGAGAGATTGCCATGCTCGGCGTCATTTTCCCATCCCAGGCCTGTCAGCAGACGATTGCCTCCGTAAACGGCCTTTTGCTCCAAAATCTCTTCCGTCTCCGTATAGGTCGCATGAAGCCCGCTTGCATGATCATACGTCGAGCTAAGTCCTACGCTTACGTTGACCTTCACGTATTGACGAACGCGCTTAATGCATAGCTGGCCGAAGTCTTTGTACTCCTCCAGCCTGGCAGCATCCGGGCACTCGAGCAGCACTACCCAGCGATTCTTCCCGTCCGCATACAGCACGGAGCGATACGCGCAGTCCTCCTCCAACGTCTGCCGCACGACATTGCCGATCCCGAACAAAATCAATTCCCGTTCGTTGCGGCTCTCGATCGCCTTCAGGTCATCGACTTCGATGAGCATCATCGCGAGGCGTTCCTCCATCAGCCAGTCCAGCTCCAGCGTTCTCAATTGATGAAGAATTCTCGTTTCCCGGTATGCGTTGTATTTGAAATCGACCAGCTCGCGGAGCACTTCCTCGCGCATCTTCGGCAGCGCGCTCTGGACATGGGATTGGAGCAGCATCTCGTTGTCCCGGTCCCGCTTCTCTTTTTGCAGCTGGTCGATCATTCGTTTCAAAATATCGCCAAGATCCGACGTGTTGATCGGCTTCAGTAAATAATCCATCGCGCCCAGCTTCATCGCGTGTCGCACCATCTCGAACTCGTCGTGACCGCTGATGACGATCGCTCTCCACCCTTCGGCGCGTTCGGCGACGCAGCGCTCGATCAGCTCAAGGCCCGACATCCGCTTCATGCGGATATCCGTCAATATCAACTCGGGCTGTCTGGATCGAACCAGCTCCAGCGCGCTGTCTCCATCGTCGGCGGTCATCACTTCATCAATGCCGTATTCATGCCAAGGGAAGTTCCGGCGCAGCCCTTCACGGATTTCATATTCATCGTCTACGATCAGAACCAGCATCGCGGCTCCACGCCCTTCCCGTCTTTTCAGCCATCATATACCGAGATGCGGGACGGACACAATGAGGCGTTCTTGGCTTTTCATGGGGAATTCTATCCTGTTCCCGGCTGACGGCCGCAGTCGCTGACAGGCATCGAGAACGGAGCTTCCAGTGGAAGATGAATGAAAAAGGGCCCCTTCATTGCCTGAAGGGCAAATGAAGATGCTGGGTCAGGGCCTTCTGAGGAGCCGCTCCCGTCGGGCTGGCAGGGCTGACGGGATTTTGCCGGCGTCCCACTTCACAACCGCTCCGAACAGATCGGCCAGGACTCGCAACGGAACGAGCACCCTCTTATTCGCAATTCCGCACTTATCCGCCAACGGCTTAATTCGCCAGCAGATACCGAAAGGACTTCGTATTAATCGCAGGTCGCCGACCGTAGCCTTGATTAGCTACTTCAGCTTTAAGTCCCTCTGGAAACAGAAAATATACATAGCCTTCGATCGTCGCCCGGTGCAGCTTCATTATGGCTGCAGCCATGTCATAATTGACGCTGACATAATACGTGATGCCTTTGCTGAAACCGATAAAGATATAGCCCGAGGCATTGAAACTATTCGGACGGTCCGTCAAGCTGTCCGGATCCTCGTATACGATATACTGCCGCCGTTCTTCTCCCCCGCTTCATATAAATGTCACTTTTCGTCGTTCTATACATTTATACAAAATCTGCTAATTTCCTCCTTGTTCGCGAAACGCGCGGTTTGCGGCTGGGACCGCTAATAAAAAACCTCCCTCTTGGTAGGGAGGGAAGTCTGCGAACAAGCATCTATTCTTCGAATTCTTCCCGATTCAATCGGTCTTCCTCGTTGTCGCGGATCGTCTTCTGCAGCACCAGGCATGAAACGATCAGAAACGCGCCTCCGATCGCGTAGTAACCTCTGACCGAAAGCGGCTCCTCCAGGTTGAATATGCCGACATACTGCGCCAGAATCGCCAGCGCGAAGCCGGCCCAAGACAGGAACGTAAATGCAGCCGTATTGCGAGGGCGGTAACGAACGTTATGCTCTCTCAGGAACCGGTCCTCGTCATTGTCGCGCGCCACCTTTTGCAGCAGAAAAGAGGTGACGATGAGCAGCACGCCAGTAACCGCATAATAACCCTGCACGGACATCGGCTCTTTCAAATTATAGATGCCGGCGAATTCGAACCCGCTCGCGAGCACGAAAGCCGCCCAAGCCATAAACGTATACGTCGGGGTATTGCGGCGGCGATAGAAATTCGTCGTATGATTGCGTACTGGCATTGGTTGTTCCGTTTCCATGTTACTCATGGCAAGAAGCCTCCCGTATAACCTCGTCGGTTATGTGTTATGGCTTTATTGTAAGGCCGGACCGGGGGCGCCATAAGTACCAACTATTCCTGGTACCTCCATCGAGAGAAAGAGCGGCTGAATAAGCAGTGAAACACAGAGAAAAGGAGCAGCGCCCTATGGCCTGCTCCTTCCATTCCTACGATAAGATTATTTCACGTTAACCAAAATATCGATCGGATAACGTCCCGCATTGCGTCCGTACAGCGCAAGTCCGCCTTCGCCGGCTTCCAGCGTCAGCTTGAAGCCGCGGCTGCGGTCAAGCTTCGCCGTAATGCTGCTTGGCAGCGTCACTTTGCACAAGTAACCGTAGGAGCCTGCTTCGTCCAATTTGTTCTGGACTTCCTGGTATTGGTACGAGAGCACGCCGCGGCTGTCCGCCGGATTATCAGGCAGGAGGAACGAGGCGACTTTCTCCCCGTCTACCAGCACGTTGATAAGCGATTCGTGAAACTCGTTGTCGGTCATGTAGTACGTGTTGGAGTTGTATTCCACCGCTGCATCTGCGCCGTGCATCATGCTAATCGTATGATCCTGGTCCCGCGCGCCTTCGAGATTGCGTGCCAAGAGCCGTTTCGCGCTGGCCTCGAACGCAAGCTCGACATGCCCGACGAGCGCCTGCGCTGCCGCATCCGGAAGGGAGATCTCGTAAACGAATTGGCCGGCTTTGCCGCCGTTCGTCTTGCCTTCCTGGATCGCATTCCATTGGTGCGCGAAGCTGTGCTCCACGAAATCCGTAACCGGTACCGCGATGAATTGTCCGTCCGCGTCATACACCGGCGCGTCGCCGCCGCTGCGCACGTCGAACGCAATGAAGTTGCGCGTGACGACGGTGCCGTCCGCGGCGCGAAGCGTCAGTGCCAGCACGGCGACCGCATCCTGCTTCGGCAAGCCGAACGTCAGCGGGGCGGCGATCGGCGTGACGCCGAAGCCGTTCCAATCGAGCGCGACCACGCCGCGTTCGTTGGTTACGCGCGTGCCGAGGTTGTCATGCCACAGCTCCCAGCTCAGCTGAAGCTGCTGCCCGTGATAGCGGTCCGAGAAGCTCGACGCAAGCAGCGGAATCGACACGGTTGCGCCCGCTTGAACGGTCTGGCAAGGCGGAGCATCGATGACGATAAAGTCCGGCGCGTGCAGGTCCGCAAGCGACATGCCGGGCACGAAGGCTTCATAGCCGAAGAATTTCTCGCGGCCGTCCAAACGGTAGTAGCCGTTGAATTCATTCGTGACGTCGCGCAGCTCGGTGAAGACGAAGCCGCACATTTTGTCATGACGGCGGAACTCGTTCAGCATGTAACGGTAATGCCACGCGAGGTCGCTGTCGCCCGCGCCGTTCGTAAAGCCCCATACGTTGCCGCACTCGCTGTTCATCAGCGGCGCATCGGTTTGCACGTTGCCGCCGATGCAGTTGAAGGACGAACCCGGATACGTATTCTCGACGACCTCCGTCACGTGAGCGCGAACCTCTTCGTAGCCATTAATGTAGAAATGCCATGTATTGATGTCCGACTCGACTTTATCCCAGTTGCACGGCGAATTTTCTTCTACGATCCGCGTCGGATCCACGCTCTTCGCCCAGCGGTACATCGAACGGACCCATTCCTGCGTTTCCGGCAAATACGTCGCTTCCGCCTTGCCCCCGTCTTGGCTGGTCAACGCGATCGTCTCGGCGTCCGTGCGAAGGCCCCATGTTTCGTTGAACATGACCCACGAGAAAATCGACGGATGATTGAAGTCCCGGTCGATGATTTCCTTCGCCTCGCGCTCGTAAGCAGGACGCGCGGTCTCATCGGGATTGCCCCAGAAACAAGGCATGTCTTCCATGACCATCATGCCGAGCTTATCCGCCCAATACAGCTTGCGCGGCTCTTCCGGCTTAATATGGATGCGGATGAAGTTCAAGCCGATTCGCTTCGCCAGATAGATTTCATCCCGCATCGCCTCGTCCGTCGGATATGTAAAATACCCTGTCTCATGGAATGCCTGATCCAACGTGCCATTCAAGTAAGCCGGCTTGCCGTTCAACGTGATCCAACGGTACTTACGGTCGCCGTACAACGCCGTGCTGATCTCGCGAATGCCGAAATACGTCGCGATGTTGTCCGTGCCTTCACCGCTTGCCAGCGTGATCTCGCCTTCATATAGGTACGGCGATTCCGGACTCCACAGTTGCGGATCCGCCACTTGGAACGAAACGCTGATGTTATTCACGCCCTGCTCCAACGTAACGAGCTCCGCATGCGACACCGCGCCCTCGGCAAAAGCGAACTGCAGCTTCGCGTCGCCGGCCTTGTTCGCCGCAACCGTGGCATTCACTTGAATGCTGCCGTCCAGCTTCGTGATGAATTTAGCCGCTTGGATATACGATTGCGGGCGAGCCTCCAGCCATACCGGCTGCCAGATGCCGCGAATCTCGCCGTAGCCCTGCTTGCCGCGAGTTTGCGATTTCAAGTCGAAATCTTCCGCTTTGACGACGATGATATTGCCTTCGCCCGATTTCCAAACGCTCGTGACGTCGAATTCGAACGTGCCGTAACCGCCGGAATGGGAGCCGACGTGCACGCCGTTAATCCAAACGTCGCAGTTGTAATCCACGGCCCCGAAACGCAGGAACACCAGCGAACCGCTCGTTTCCGGCGACCAGGATACTTCGCGTTTATACCAGCCGATGCCGGTTTCGCTGCGGCCGATGCCGGACAGCGGGCTCGCCCAAGAGAACGGCACCGTGATTTCGCTGTCGAAGCGGTCCGCGAGCTGCGTGGAACCGCTCTCATTGTTTTCCGTTTGAAGCTGGAATGCCCAGGTTCCGTTCAAGTTCAGCCAATCGTGGCGCTGCCAGTCCGGACGCGGGTATTCGGGACGCGGCAATGCCGCTGTCGTCGTTTGCAATGCTTGAGCTGTCATAATGAGAGCACAACCTTTCGGATAAGGAGGATTTTCACTCATTCTAGCACTAGTATATATTTTTATCAATATGTATTATACTTTTACAATATACGCAATTTCTTGTACACTGAGTGTGTACGGCAGACCGGCCGACAACTTCGCGCCATCACTCGTATCTGCCAGTAAACTCATTCGCTCAAGAAGAACCATTTAACGATAGAAGGACGGTTTGCATTCATGAACGAGCCCGTGCAAGATATATTGCGTTTCCCCTCCACCCGCATCGTAGACGTAGCCAAAGCACTATCCGGCGACGTACGGGTGCGCATTCTCGAGGCCCTCGGCGAGAAGCCGATGAGCGTCAGCCAATTGGCCGAAGCGCTGGGCGTCGCGCAGCCGACGATCTCCATTAACGTGCAGATTCTCGAAGCCGCGGACCTTGTGTCCTCGACGCTCGGAGCCAACCGGGAGAAAATCTGCTCGGCCACCTGCCGCTCCATCCAGCTCGACCTGCCGGTCAAGCTTGGCGAAGGACTGCGCCGCACGGAAGAGCTGCATATGCCGATCGGCATGTATTCGCATTGTTCCGTGCAGCCCACCTGCGGCATCATGACCCGAGATTGCTCGAATGTCGGATCGGTGGACGATCCCCGCTCCTTCTACATGCCCGAGCGGGTCGATGCCGCGCTGCTCTGGTTCTCGGGCGCAGGCTATGTGGAATATTATTTCTCCAACCCGATGCCGCCGGGCGTTACGATCGACGAGCTCGCCTTCAGCGCCGAGCTGTGCGCCGAAGCGCCTTCCTTTCAAATGGATTGGCCGTCCGACATCTCTCTCTATATCAACGATACCTTCGTGGGCACTTACACCAGCCCAGGGGATCTCGGCGACCGCAAGGGCAAATTGACGCCGGACAAATGGCGCAGCGGCACGGAGTACGGCATGCTGACGGAATGGCGCATCACGAAGGAAGCCAGTCTTGTGAATGGCGCTCCCGCCGCGAATGCGAACATCGACTCGCTCGGGCTGCAGTACAACAAGCCAATTCGGGTCCGGCTCGAAGTCGGCGAAGACGCGGCTAACTGCCGCGGCATGAATCTGTTCGGCTCGAGCTTCGGCGACCATCGTCAGGATCTGGTGCTTGCGTTTATTCGCAGCACGTAGCATTCCTGCAGGAGCGGCCGGGCTTCTCCGGCTATTCCGACGGGAATTTTGAACGCAGCATCCCCTGCCGGCGGGTAAGACCTAGACGTTCATGCCCGCGAGATGCTAGCGGATACGGCGACGCAACGCGCAACAAATCGAAAAAACCAAGCAGCCGCGCGGGCCGCTTGGTTTTTTCGCGATCAACGAAGCGATCTGCTGCGCGTTGTTGAACCACCTATTGAAGCACTCTCTAAACAACACTCCGGAACTACTTCCGAAACCGTTTTTGCACCGAAATCGGGAGTTTCCCGCCTATGCAGGTACTCTGTCCCATTGTGGATAACTTGGGTTGTGGATATGTTCACTACTTTACGTAGCTTTTGTAAATCGTATAGTTGAGATATGTGTATGATGGGGATAAGTCTGTGAATAACTCTGGTAAACCCAGTCACAGCTTACGGTTACGGCGTTGTGACCGAGACGCTCCCATCCTTCCCTTCCGTCCACGCGAGGTGACAATTCACCGTTCGGTAGCCGGCGGACTGCGGATCCATATCGTAGACGCACAACCGCTTCTGCACCTGATAGTTTCCATCCACAGGAACGACATGATACTCGGTTGCAGGATAGGCTTCCGACTTTGTCTCCGACACCTCGTAAGACGGGATAACGGTCACGGTCAGATTTTGCGGATCCGTCGTATCCACGCCCGTGATCCTGAATCCGGTGAGCGGCGCGCCTTCGGAATCGCCGAGCGCTTCGAATCCCTTCATGTATTCGCTGACGATGCCTGCAGCCGATTCAGCGGGATGACTGAGCACCTCCGCCAGCGGCCTGCCTGTCCGTTCCTCCAAAGTCGGCTTGGCATGCTGCGCGCTGACGATGCCGGTGCAGCAAATTCCGAGACATACCGCGGCGAAAGCAACGGCAACGACCAAACTAAACCTTTTTTGCGAAAGCAAGAAACAACCTCCCACATGGTAAATTATTCAATACTAGGATAACGGAATACGTTGGATGAAAGTTGCATGTCCCGTTCAGGTCCGAAGATAAATTTTGGATAAAATATCCACAATCACCTTGTATAGCGACATAGGTCGGTATACAATTCAAACAGAGGTGAACGTCATGGATAAAGAGATTTTGAAAGGCAGCATCGATATTCTTATCCTCTCCGTCATCGCCCGCAAAGACACTTACGGTTACGAGATCGTGCAGCAGTTGAAGGCGCTGAGCCAGGATTCCTATCAAATGAGCCAAGGCACGCTCTATCCCGCGCTCAAACGGCTGGAGAACAAGGAGCTGCTGCGCGCTTATTGGGTGGAGAACGAGGCAAGCGGACGCAGGAAGATGTACGCGCTCACGGAAGCAGGCCGCGCAGAACTGGCGGACAAGCTGCAGGCATGGGATCAAGTACACGCACTCGTTCAATCGTGCAGAAAGGCAGGCTTCGCATGAATCCTTTTGAAGGCTATTTGCAGCGTATCCTCCAAGGCGTGGAGGCTTCCGACGAAGTGAAACGCGAGCTACGCGATGAATTCAACGATCATCTGGAGCAGCTAAGAGCGGATTTCGCAGCCAAAGGGGTGCCGGACGAATTTGCGGTCAAGCTCGCCATCAGCGATTTCGGCGATTCGGGGCTTGTCGGCGCGCTGATGAACCATGCGATTTCGCCGTATCGCAAATGGCTGCGGCGCTTCGCGTGGATGGCAATGGCCGTATACGCGCTGGAGGTCGTTCATATGCTGCTGCTGAATTCATATCGCACGACGCAGCGGCATTACATCAAGGATATGGCACCCCGGCCCAACTTCACCCCGTTTAAGAGCATCCAACTCTATGTGTCTGACTACCATAAATACAATTTCGACACCTGGTTTTTTAATATTTTCGGCAATATGCTGATCTTCGTCCCGCTCGGGTTTCTGCTGCCGATTCTGTTTACCGGGACGCGGAAGCTGCATCGCATCCTGCTATGCTCCCTGCTCGGCAGCCTGGCGATTGAACTGAGCCAGTTGGCGACAAAGCTCGGATTCTTCGATGTGGATGATCTGATCCTCAACACCGCCGGCGGGGTGAGCGGGTTCGCTGTATGGGTTGCTGTCGCGAAAGGCGCAGGCTGGTTTACGCGGAAACGGCGCCCTCAACGGGCCTGAGCGATGGCCTGCTCGACAAGAAAAGACAGGGAGCCTCCGCTCTCTGTCCTTCGTATGTTCGTTCGTATGTTCATCCATAGGTCCTTGCGTATGTTCGTTCATCCATAGGTTCATGCATAGGTTCATTCGTCCCGCCTGGCCGCAGCTAGAACGACCCCGGCAATCCCCATAACTGGTCCTTGTTCATCCCCGTCGCATCCATCATCGCCTGCTGAAACGAATCGCTCTCCCAGAAAGCCGTCCCGTCATCCAACCGAACGAACCGGCAGCCGCTGGCGTTCGCCGTGACATGAAACGCGTGCTGATGGTCGTCGGCGAATTGCAAATCATAGGAAATCCCAACATCCGCGGGGCAGAAATAGCCATCGGGATTGGGGACGAAGTCGAGCGTAAGCAGCGTCTTATACAACCTTGCGGCAAGACTTGCCTCGCTCACGGCATACGTTTGAGGCGGCTTCGCTTTCACGTCCTGCAGTTTCCCGCCCCGGGTAATCGTCACGCTCGTCGGATGCAGATCGGCAGGAACCGTGCTGGCCGGAACAGAAGGAGACTCGTTATGCTGAAGCACCTTCAAAGGTTCGGTTATTGGCTTTCTCGCAACCGCCTCGGCCTGCTTCTCCGTTTGCATCGTTTGGTTCGTTTGTTTCACTTGCATCGTTTGCTTCGCTTGCCCGGCTGAAGCACGATCCACGCCAACGTCTTCCTGCTTGCCGATCAGCACCCATGCTCCCAAGATGATGACCGATACTATAGCGGTAACAGCCGTGATTTCCAGCGATCGTTTCCTCATTCCCTCACCACCTCTTCAAACTTCTGCTGCCGGCTGCGAGGATGATGGATCACCGCGCCAACGCCCCCATACTCTTCCACTCGACGAGCCTATCGGCAGAAAAGTTGCGGGGACCGCTTGCCTCGAACGTCACTCGCTAAAGCTGCCGTAATAATTCTGGTTCGCCAGCTTCGCCCGCTCCCGGTACGCGCCCGGCGTCACGCCGCAGCTCTTGGCGAATTGGCGGCTGATGTATGCCGCATCGCCCATGCCGCATTGGGCGGCGATTTGCGAGAGCGGCAGTTCCGTCTGCTCCAGCAGCCGCATCGCCTTGCGAAGGCGCAGCTCGCGCAGCAGCTGCATCGGCGTGAGCCGGAACTTCTCCGCGAAGATGCGGTCCAAGTAGTTGGGGTTCATATGCACGAGCTCGCCGAGCTGCTCGCGGGAGATTTTCTCATCGAGCCTTGCATTGAGGTACGAGATCAACAGCTGGAATCGCTCGTCGTTCTTGGAGAACGGCAGCGAGCGCGGGCTTCGGCCGCCTTGTTCCCAGCTTTGCAGCAGGTAGAACAGCAGCAGCTGGCATAAGCTCGACACTTCCATCTCGCGAAACGGCTCCTTCTTGCGCTCCCATGCCGTCAGCAGCTGATCGAACGCCCGGATATATTGCCCGGCATCGACGATCGTCGTCACCTCGCCGACCGGATACAGCCGGAGCAGCTCCATCCCGTGCGCATTGGCGGCTTCGACGACGAACCAGCGGTGATTGCCGCTGCGGCCGGAGCGTTCCGAGAACGGAAGATGCGGGGCGTGCAGCATGACTTGTCCGGCAGACGCATAGCTGACGATGCCTCCGGCCTCCAGCTCCACATGTCCCTCCGTAATAAAGCTCACCACCCAGTGCGGGTAGACGATATCTTCAAGATCCAGCGAATCGTAGGATGCATGGCCGACCACCGACGGCCGTACCCGCCAGCCATCCTCGAAAAAGTTCCCTGTCATGATGCGCACCCCTTCGATCGAACATAAAACGCGCGGGCGCGCCGGAAGTTCAGCTTCCGGCGCGCTCCGCGCAACTATTCCCCTTGCAGTTTCCGCTCGAATTCGTTCTGGTCCGCCGCGTAAACGAGCTTCCCGTCGATGCTTGCCTGCCGCTGCTGGCGGCAGCCGATGCAGAAGCTAAGACAGCGTTCCAGCTTGACGTCCCCGCCGGCGTCGGCCAAAGCCTGCAACATCTCGCCGTACTGGAATTGCCTGAGATTGTTCACGCAGCAGCGAATCGCTTTAGACACGGTTGCTCTCGCCTTGCTCGACTTCTTCGCGCGTCACGAAGCCCGTATACGCGCTCTTGCCGTCTTTGGCGATGACCGGGCCGTTCAGGAACTCTTTGCCCGTCTCGGGATTGAACGATCCGACCGCGGAGTACTGGATCACGTAGCCTTTGCGGGTGGACTTGCTTTGGTTCGGCGTGCTGCGGTGGAAGAGCAGGGAGTGGAAGGCCACCATGCTGCCCTTCTTCAGCTCGACCGGCGTGCCCGGGTCATCGCCTTGGTAGCATACATAGCCGATCTCCGAGTACACGTGTTCGACGAAGCCTTGCTTATGCGATCCCGGCTGAACATAGATGCAGCCGTTCTCGATCGTCGCATCTTCCAGCGCCAGCCAGCACGTCAAATATTCCATCGGCTCGGTCGGCACGTAGCCATTGTCCTGATGCCAAGGGAAATCCCGGTTGGCTTCCGGACGTTTATAGACGGATTGATCCCAGTACAAGCGGATATCGGGTCCAAGAATGGTCGTCGTAATATCCACGAAACGCTCGTCCGCGATAAACTTCTGAATGTCGGGATGCTGATAATTCAAATGGCTCGTGAAATTGATCTGGTTCGCCGCGCTGATGAAATCCCGGCCCTCGCTCAGCCTGCGCGAAGATTCCTCGTCCAGCTTATCGATATGTCCGCGGATGACATCGATCTCCGCTTCATTGAATAAATGTTCAAAAATGATATACCCCTGTTCCTTATGCTGTTTCAGTTGCTCTTCGGTCAGCTTAATCATGCTCCTCATCGCTCCTTCGTCGTCAATGTCCGCCATGGCGGCCGCGAGCGGCGAAGCTCCGGAAGCATGGGGTGTATTTTTGTTATGCGGTATAGTTTCATTTTCCGCGATGCGCGCGATTCGCTCAATGTCTTATATCCGCCGCTTCATTGTATTTTTTCCACTTCATAATTCCGGTTATGACCTCTTCTCGAAAGCGGTGTCATTTCCCTGCATCGGCAGCGGCCGAACGCAAGAAAAAACCGGCACCTCCCCCTGACGGAGAAGATGCCGGCATCGCTTGGGCTTGAGCGCTCTGACCGTTCCAACCTACCTACATTTCCAAACAGAGCATGCTGAACGTGCCCATTTGAAACCCTTCGAACAGAACGCGAGGCAGAGCCGTTACCGAAGAACTGCCGTATGCAAGCAGCAGCGGAACGAAATGCTCCGGACGCGGAACGGCGCGTTTCGCATGCGGCGCCAGCCGTTCGTAATCCGCAAGCGCCTCGGTATCGCGGTTCAGAACCTTCTCCGTAATCCAGGCATCGAACTCGACTGCCCAAGGCTCCGCGTGCTCCTGCTTCCACTTGATCTCGCCGAAATTATGCACCGTCGTGCCGCTCCCGATGACGAGGACATTCTCGTCGCCGAGGCCGCGCAGCGCTTCGCCGATCGCGATCTGCTGCGAAGCAGGCAGGAACGGGTGCACGGAAATCGTTACAATCGGAATATCCGCGTTCGGATACATATGGCGCAGGAAAACCCAGGAACCGTGGTCCAAGCCGCGGCTCTCGTCCCGCTGCGTCGCGATGCCGCTTCGGCGGAAACGCGATTCCACTTCGGCGGCGACTTCCGGCGAACCCGGCGCGGGATACGTCATCCGGTACAGCTCATCCGGGAATCCGCCGAAATCGTAGATCGTCGGCAGCGGACCGTCCGCGAACGAAATCGTTACGTCCCGCGCTTCCCAATGGGCGCTGAAGATCACGATCGCCCGGGGCTTGAAGCGGCGGCCGGTCTCTTGCAGGAATGCCGTATACGGCGATTCCTCCACGGCCATCATCGGCGAACCGTGGCATATGAACAACGATGGCAGCATCGTTACATCAACTCCAATCCAGCCGTTAAGCTGTCTCTAGTATTTACAGGCGGCCGATCGCGATAAACACGCTGATCGCCAGCAGGACGACGTTCATGACGATCCCGCCGTTCTCGTTCTTCCGGGCGTGATATAGGGCGGCCAGCACCATGATGACGGCGATGCCGATACCCGCAACCCCGGTCAGCCACGGCAATACCCCGAGCGCCACGGGCAAAATAAATCCGATGCCGGCAAGCAGCTCCGTCAGACCAATGAACAGTACGGTGCCTTTGGAGAAGTCCTTCACCCACGGCATTTTCGCTTTCGTCTGCTCATACTGAAACGATTTCATCACGCCTGCCATCAGAAACATCAGTCCGAGCAAAATCTGACCGATCCACAATGCAATATTCATCACGAACCCTCTCCCTTGTGCAATTTATGTTTATAGGCGTATAATACGATAATAAACTTACTTTTTTAAAGTAGGCACTCAAAAGTTCCCTAGTATCTTTTGGGAAACCATAGAGGAGGACTCGACTTGGACGATTGCAAAGCGAACGCGGCGCTCGACATTCTCATCGGCAAATGGAAGCCGGTCATCTTATATCAGCTTGGTAACGGCGGTACCCTGCGGTTCAGCGAACTGCAAAGAGCGATTCCGGACATCACGAAGAAGATGCTCACCTCGCAGCTGCGCGAGCTGGAATACCACGACATCGTGCACCGCGAAATCTATATGCAAATCCCGCCGAAGGTGGAATATTCCATCACGGAGTACGGGGAGACGCTGTTCCCCATCATTGAATTGATGCATAACTGGGGACAGAAGCATGTGCACCATTTGGAGCAAAAATACCGCGACGAAGCCGATCAAGCAGCTGCTGCGAACAGCCGGAACGGCGCTTGATTCCAGCCGCCGCATACCCGCTGCCCTTACCGCATGACCATATATCCCAAGCAAAAAGGTCTCCCATCGGACTGACTCAGTCCGGACGGGAGACCTTTTTAGTTGAGTGAAACCATTGGAAAGCCTAATTGTAACGTTAGGCTACATGACTGCCGGATACGGCCTCCGAGCTGGCAGGCATCGGGTAAAGCCGTTTGGAGAGCAGCGTCTGCAGAATCATGATCGTACCGCCGACGCACCAGTACAGCGGCAGGGCGGCAGGGGCCGAGAACGAGAAGATCCCCATCATGACCGGAGAGAGATAGACGATCCAGCCCATCCCCTTCGGACCGTTCATCGGCGGCTGCGCAGCCTTCATGACGAGGGCTTGGACCAAGTAAACGCCCGCCGCGAGGAACGGCATGACCGGATCCGAGCTTCCCAGCTGGAACCATAGGAAATTGTGATGCGCGAGCTCCGGGTTCGACCGGATTGCGTAATACAAGCCGGATAAGATCGGAATTTGCAGCAGCATCGGCAGGCAGCCCATCGCCAGCGGATTGTAGCCGTGCTTGCTGTAGACCGCCATCGTTTCCTCGGTCTGCTTGCGCTGCGCGCCTTCCACCGTGCTTGCCGCGTATTTCTGCTTGATGGCTTCAATCTCCGGCTGCATCAAGGCCATCTTGGCTCTCATGATTTGCTGCTTCCTGTATTGGTTGATCATGAACGGCATCAGCGCCAGCCGGACCAGAATCGTGATGGCGATAAGCGCGAAGCCGAAGTTCCCCCCGAACCAGCCGGCAAAATGATCGATCAGCCAAGAGAAAGGCTCCACGATGTACTGATGAAAAACTCCGATTTGCAACGAATTAGTTTCCATATATTAAATCCTCCCTGTTGAATGTGTGCATGCTTCTTCAACAGGGATGCGCACGGGGATGAATCATCGTCGGGCGCTTCTTTGCGTTTCGTCAGCCGCGTCAGGCGCTGCCTGCGGGCTTGCGCCGTTCCGATCGGCAGCCGATGCCGCGTGAACTTCGCATTCATTTCGCGGGCCGTCCGCCAATTGATGACAGGCGCGGCTGGCGCCCAGATCAAATACAAACAGGCCAGCGAGACGAGCGAGCAAATGGACATGACGTATACGAACGTATCATGAAGCTCGAACAATATTCATCCCCCCATTCGTGCTAGCGTTATTGGTTATCCGTCTATTCTAGTGCATCCCGATACAGAACTCATCCGTCGGGAGGCGGACGCAAGCTGGTTCCATTGACCGATGGCGCCGCGTGCCGCGCTCGGACCAAACCCTCGCTTAACGTCATGAAAGCAACCTTTACGATTCCGTAATCGTCATCACTATTATTCAGGTTTCCTCCTATAAAAGCAAGAAAGGCGATGAATGCATTGAAATTCAAAGGGATTGCGGCAGCGGTGCTTGCCGCGGCGCTGGTATGGCCTTCCATCGCGGCCCCGAAGGTCGCCCACGCCGGAACGACGGCGTATGTGCGCCTTGCCTGGGATAACGGCGGAGAATCGAGCAGCAACGGCATCATTAAGAATGGCAGAATTTACGTGCCTGCCGATCTATTCGAAATGGCAGGCATGCGGCTGCAATGGGACAAAGCGCATCAGCGCGCCGATATCATCGGCTACGGCAAAAGCGCAGCCGTCCGCATCGGACAATCGGCCGGCGTCATCGACGGAGCCCCGACGCGAGGCGATGCTGCGCCGTTCATGTACGGCGGACAGCTTTACGTCAGCGCCACGTTTCTGGTCATGGTACTGGAAGGCGGCTCGATCCAATGGGACGGCGCGCATCGCCTCTTCACCGCGAAGGGTCTGCATACCTTCGCGAGCTTCAGCCAAACGTACGGCGGCCGGACATTTAGTATCGTTAACCGCACGGGCGAATTGTTCGTGAATGGCGGGAAGAACGGCGCATCCGTCAAGCTGGCCGATCTCGGTTCGCCGATCTATGGCGGCGTGTCGATGGACTTTCAGCCGACCGAAGGCGGCCTGCTTTATGTGACCATTCATGATAACTACGGCGAACCGCATCTGGGTAATCACATTTTTACATTGATCTTGAAGAATGGCGTCGTTATCCGGAAAGCGAATGCCAGCTACTGGTATCGGTTCATGCCGAACGTGACCTCGTACGGTCATCATCTGCTGATGACGGACGGCAAGACGCTCCGCATTCTCGCGGACGGCACCGCCGACGTGGAGCAAACGCTTGACCTCGTAAAGCTCGGCGGCGAGGAGGATAATTATTTCGTCGAGGGCATCGCGGATGATTTCGTATTGATCCGCCCGAACCGCTCCGGTCTGCTCACGCTCGTCGACCGCAAGACGGGCGGAAGCGTTCAGCTGTACAAGCAGCTGTTAAGCGCGGAGGAGATTACGCTCGCCGAGACGAATGATACGATTTACGGCGATTGGCTGCAGTACGTCAAGCGGGAAGGATCCACGCTGTATTTCAAGAACGGCAGCTCGCTGGAGAAGAACCGCGATAAGCTGTATGCCTATACGCTCCCGGTTCCGGCCGCAGATGAAGCATCCGTACAATAGTGCCAACTACTCGTTAATTCCTCCATTCCTCGAATGGGGGAATTGTTTTATTTTTAAGTCCATACACATTATCGATCGAGAGGTTGTGACTGCCATGAACGACTTCTATCAAGCCGAGATCGTGCTGGAGAACGCCCATGTGAAGCTCATGCCGTTCGGCGCGGCTTATGAACAAGGACTGCGGCAGATCATTTTCGACGAAGAGATTGCGCGTTATACGGGGAACCACGTGAAGGATGCGCAGGATTTGAGCGCCTACGTCGACGGGGTACTGGAGAGCCGTGCCTGCCGCTCGTCCTATCCGTTCATCGTGCTCGATCCGCAGACGGGACAGGTCGCCGGCTCGACGCGCTTCGGGAACATCCAGTTCCACAGCAAGCGGCTCGAGATTGGCTGGACCTGGTACGGCGCTCCATACCGCGGCACCGGAATCAACAAGGCCGCGAAGTTCGAGCTGCTGCGATACGCGTTCGAAACGCTGGGCTTCAATCGCGTGCAATTCAGCGTCGATGCCGAGAACCTGCGCTCGCGTCGGGCCGTGCTCAAGCTCGGGGCGAAGCAGGAGGGCATCTTCAGATGCAACTACGAGAACGCCCGAGGCGAATGCCGCGACGATGTGTATTACAGCATCATTAAGCAGGAATGGCCGGCGCTGAAGCGGACGGTGTTCGAAGAATTTCAGGCTTAAGCCCCCATGCACATGCTTGCTTGCGCTCATGCCTACCTGCGCCAGTGCCTGAGAACATACCTAAGCCAATGCCTGAGCCGATAACTAGACCCACGCATACTCCGCTGCCTCCTGTGCCTGTACCTGTACCTGTGCCTGTGCCTGTGCCTGTGCCTGTGCCTGTGCCTGTGCCTGTGCCTGTGCCTGTGCTAAAACGCAGCAAGAGGAGCTGCTTGGCAGCCCCCCTTGCTCTTCTCTTGCTATCTATTCCTGCAGGCAACCCGCGAAAGCGGCCGCCAGCCGGCCCTTGCCGCCTTCCCCGATTACAGCTTCTTGTTCGCAATGATCAGCGATCGCTCCGAGTTCGTGCGGATGCCTTTGTCCGACCGGTTATCCGCCACGAACCGTTCCAGCACCGCGAAGTCTTCGTCCCGCTCTCCGAAGCCGGGAATGATCGGCGCATGCTTCAGCAGAAAAATCAAATCCTCCGCCGTCGCGTAATATTCGTCCGCATCGTATTGAAAACATTGCACGTCCACGAAACCGGCCGCGTTCAGCTCCGCAGCATACTTCCGCATTAAGCTGCCCGTCGTCGCTTCGCTCCGGCCTCTGCCGAAAGCCTGCGCCAGGTTCCGCTTGTCGCCTTCGCCGACCTGCTGCGTCACCAGCACGCCGCCCGGCTTCAGTACCCGCCCCGATTCATCGGCGCGAAACGGCGCATGCCGGCAGCAAACCACGTCGAAGCTCGCGTCGGGGAACGGCAGCGCATCCTCAGCATCTATTTGCATGAAACGCACATTCTGCCGCTTCTCTCGCTCCGCGTTCCGTCGTGCCGTCTCCACCATGCCAGCCGCATGATCGATGCCGACCAGCTGACCGGCTGCATCCGCGATGCGAAGCAGAAGCTCTCCCCCGCCCGTGCCGATGTCCAGCAGCGTATCCGATGCCTTGCAGCGCGATTGAACCACCTTCGCATAGTCCCAGGCCACGCCCTCGGCAATCGCTTTGACGGAGCTGAAATCCCAGCCATTCCGCGCGCCTACCCGCTCATAAAAGGACTTGTAGTCCATCGATTCCCTTGCATCCATTGATTCCATATATCCATTCTCCTTCTCATATCGATTAACGATCGTCATCCTTACTCGTTCTTCTTCGCATGCGGTCAAAAGGGCAGAGAACCCCCTTGGCAGCCGGTACGCGTTTGAGCCCGGCCCGATTACGAGTTACTTCGAACGATTCGGTATGACAACCGTTTCACCTCCATGGAAAGACCTCCCTTTATTGTAAAGGAGGCATCCGCCCCGTTCAAGGTAAATCGGATGGCGCGCTGAGCATGGACAACGGGAACGGCGCATAGATGTTAGAGACGGACAACGAAAGGAGCGGACTTATGAACAGCAGCCACCAACGGATTTATGATACGGAACGCATCCGGCACAACGCTCGTCTGGACGAAGAGGAAGACCGCAAGAAAGCGGCTAGCGAGCGTGCCAAAGAAAAGCAAAAGAAAAAAAACGCCATTACCATCGTTTACGCGATCGTGGCAGGCGTCATTATTCTGCTCATTTTCCTCCAAATGGCCAAGCTTCTCGGTACCATGTCCAACTAGCCGGGCAACCGTACGCACAGCAAAAAGCCTCAGTCCGGCATGATGCCGAACCGAGGCCGCTATGAAGGGCTGGCACCGTACTAAAGGCGCGTTGCATCTCGCATCACAGTATCCGAGTGCGCTTTAATCTTCCTCTTCTTCGAACGCTTCCGGATCGTACGTGCATTTGAACCGCTCCGCGCCGGGATATTTCTCGCCCAGGCTCTCCACCGTGAACCGGCTGCTCCGGTAGAAGTCGACCGCGTCCTCGTCCGTCTCCGCCACGAGCACGCCCGGATTCTCCATGGTCAGAAGTTCCAAAATCAGCCCTCTGCCGTAGCCTTTGTACCGTTCTTCCGGCGTCACCGCGATATGGGCGATTTCGATCGTGTCCTCGCTTGGGCGGTGGTAGCCGATCAAGCCGATGATGTCGCCCTCGGATTCGTAGCCGAGCAGCGTATGCGTCGTGCCGCTTGCATATAAGTCGACCGCCTGTTGAAGGCTCTCCGGATCAGGAAATACCGACCAGCCGAGCAGTTCTTGAATCTCGGCCTCGCCGAGCCGGGCTGCGATAGGAATTAACATTGCGCATGACCGCCTTTGCTTGTTTTCTCTGCGCCATTATACCATAAGCGGCAGGTGGTTTGCCCTTACTCGGCGGGCGGTCTTATAATGCCGTCAATGAACCATTTGCCGTTAGCGTGAGCGAAGTGAAAATCCAGCTTTTCCACAGATGCCCCTTCCATGGCATACGTCACGCCCACGGTTGCAGTGTCCTTGTCTCCCTTCACGTTGAAACCAAACAAATCTTCCGCAAACCCGCTCGATCCTTGAAATGCATCCGTCCATGCTGGGCCGATCAGTCCGGTCTGTTTCTCGGTGCACGCCGGACAAAGCTCCTTCAGCCGGCGATCTACTTCCGGGGCGTCGTTGAACTCGGCAAGCGCCCTGAGCGTCAGATACGCCGCAGCCACGTCCTTCGGCTCGCTTGGATAGTCCGGCATCGCCACTTTCGTGTCCGTCTGCACGAACTGCCCTCTCTGCAGCGCATATACCCGCATCACATTGTAGTACAGCACGTCGTAGCTCGTCCGATGCTGCACGTAGCCGTCGAATGCGCCGTCGAGATCGTTATCGGTCAGTTCGTCATCCCCGACCCCCGTCGGCGAAGCGCTGTTTACGAGCTCCACCGGCTTGTCAGCCTTCAGCGTGAACAGCGCGAAGCCTTCCATCGAGACGCCATTCGTCAGCTTCATCTGTAGGACGGGGACTTTCCGGTCATCCAAATGCACCAAACCGATGTCAAATACGCCATATCCGCCGCCGGACAAATTCTCACCCAGCTGAACGATTTGGTCTTTAACCTGCTTTAATACATAGATTTCGCTATAGATGCCTTCCTCGTCCGGCCGATCTTTTACGCCCAGCACCGCTTCCAGCTGTCCATCGTCGTTCAGATCCGCCTGCTCGAAGAAACGGATCACGCTCTGATCGGACAATGGGTGTTTGTCGTCCATGTAATTCATAAAACTTTGCGGAACTTGCGGAACGCTATCCTGCAAAGGATCGGACGCCCCATCTTCCGGCGCGTAATCCGCACCGTTGACCGTAACCGATAAAACGGCCTTTGCCCCTTTATCGCAAGTCACCTCAACCGTCACGCCGCCTTGCTCGTTCACGAGTTTGTAATTCCAATAGCCGTTCGCTTCGGCAATCTTCGTGAGCTTCTGCCATAAAGATGCATGATCCTTCAGATCCATTTCTCCTGGAAATTGGACATAGAAGGCGGGATAGGTCGCGTTCTGCGACAGCTCGATTTTGGACAAGCGATACGGATCGCCTTGCAGAATGGCCTTGGTCGGATGTTCCCAATCGGCGATATCGGTGATTGCCTGCAGCTCGTCCGAAGCCGCAGCATCCCCTATGGCCGTATCGGACGAAGTCGCTTCTCCGTCCGTTTGATTCGTCGAAGGAGCGTTGCGATCTAGCGCAGCATTGCCATTCGCGTCACTAACTATAAGCCCCTGATCAACTGCCTTCTTCTTAATCACCGGTTGTTCGGTAGTCGACTGCCGCGCAGAATGACAGGATGCAAGGAGGAATAGAAAGAGCAGCGGCATGGTCGCTCTGATGAGATATACCATGGAAACCTCCAGTTTTTTCCTGATTATACCATGTCTCTCTAACGCGAATAAGAGCTGTCAAGCAAAAAAAGAAGCCCCTAAGGCGCTTCGCCTCCGGGACTTCTCTTCCTGATCTCAACTATCCAAGCCTGCCATCCGTTCCGCCATCAGCCGCCCCGCCTCGGACCACGCGCCCAGAAGCGCGTCGTACCAAGGCTGTTCGGGTGCTGCCTCGATTGCGCCGGTCCGGTCTAGCTCCGCAATGACGGAGCCGATGCCGGCTTCCCACGCGATCGTTTGCCGAAAATCCAAATCTCGCCGTGCCGCGCCATTGTCGAACACGTTGTTATAACGGAAATTCTCCGCGCACCATTCCGCCCGCTTCGGCAGCAGCGCGCCGAGCAGATCCGTCGGAATATGGACGAGCGTCGGCGCCGGAGCATCGAGCGCCCGCGCGACGGCCTCCCAATAGTAGTCGTAGCGCATCCACTCTTCGCCGGTCACGTTGTACGCCTTGCCATGCGTCCGTTCGTTGCCGACGGCGCGGACGAAGGCGCGCGCGACGTCGTCGCGGTGACAGGCCGCCCAGATGGACGTGCCGTCGCCGTGAACGATGATCGGCCTGCCTTCGCGCAGCCGCTTCATCTGACAGACGCCGTCTCCGATGGAAGCGACCGCAGTACCGCGGCCGCCGTAGGTTTGCGCCGGGCGGAAGATCGTGACCGGGAAACGCTGCGGGTCATGAGCCTGAAGCAGTATGTTCTCGCTCAGTACCTTGTTGTACGCGTACGGGAAAGAAGGCAGCGCGTTCCTCGCGCCGTCCTCTGCAACGGGATAACGATCTGTCCGTTTCGTATAGACGTCGACCGTGCTGCAATAGATATAATGGCCGATTCTGCCCGCGAACGCGCGCACCGCGCTCTCCGCTTCGTCCGGCATGAAACCGATCATATCGATGACGCAGTCGAACCGTCCCGCCTCCGCCATCTGCGCTTCGAACCTTGCGAAGTCTCTTCGCTCTCCGATCAGCGTCGTTACGCCCTCGGGCGCCTGCTGCCTGCCCCGGTTATAATGCCAGACATCCATATCCCCGCGCGCGAGCAGCTGCTCCGTAATCGCGGTGCTGATGGTTCCGGTTCCTCCGATGATGAGCACTCTCATTGCTAATTCATCCCTTCAAACTAGATGGAATCCAGCACGAGCACCCAGTCGTTGCCCCTGCCGGCCAGCGGCGGAAGAAACTTCGTCTCGCCTTTGTTCGGATAATTGCCGATCGCCGTGAATTCGCCGGTACGCGGATTGAACCAGGATGCAGCCGCTTCGTCGCCCGCGATGCGGCCCATGGCTACCTGCAGCGCCAGCCCGTTCGGGGAATAGACGAAGGCATGCCGCTCGCCCTTGGCCGCTACGGCATAATTGGATCCTTCCTCGTTGGCTGCGAGCAGTCCTTGATCCGGTACGCGCTCCAGCATCGGACGGGATTCGGCCAGGTTGCGGAGATGCTCCATTTGGGCCGCGCCCGGACGCAGAATAGCGTCCCGCCATTTCATAATGAAGGTTCTCGTCGGTTCCGTGTTCATCGACCAGACGCAATGATGCCCGTATGTAATGCCCAGTCCGCCGGACAAAATACCATAATAAGCGGATTTGCGCACGTCCGCCTCGTCGAAATAACCGTTCTCGGGATTGAAGTCGCGCGGATGATCCTCGTAGCAAGGCTCCGCCTCCAGCGTCGGCTTGATCGGCGTACGGACGTAATCCGCGGCTACGAGCTTGTAATTATCGCGTTCGCCTTGTCCATGGCTGGATTGAATCATATTAAAGTCCAACCAAGGCTCATGATGCATATGATGCGAGGACGAGCGCCCGCCGTTCGGGTGGAAGGTGCGCAGATGTTTGCCGCCGTCGCCGTCCGCAATGCCTTCCGCCATGGCGCCCACGATCTGGAAATGCCGGTTCTCCGTCAGCGGCCGGTCTCCTCCCAGCACCCAGATGATGTTGGAGCGGTCACGGTAGCGTTCGCCGATCCAGCGGCCGTACGTTCTCGCGTTGTCCGGCGTGAAAATATCCGGCCCCTCTCCCCAAGCGATATGGTACTTGTCTCCCCAGGTCGGCAGCAGCGCGATATAAAGGCCGAGCTCCGCCGCTTTGTCCACGATATAATCGACGTGATCCCAGTACGTATAGCCGCCCGGTTCCGTATCCGTGTCCGGCGAAGCCGGATCGTAAACGCCGTCTTGGATGTGCAGCGGCACTCGGCCGTATGCGTTAGGTTTCGTTAGCCCTTCAAACTCCGCCAAGCCGACCGCCTGGATAACGGTATAGCCCCGTTCCGCGCGATTGGCGAGATAATGGTCCGCATCCTCGCGCGTCGACCGGTGAAACAGTTCCCAAGCCGTATCTCCCAGCCAGAAGAACGGTTGTCCATCCTCCGAGACGAGATAACGGCGATTCTCGCTTACGTTCAGCCATGGCAAAGACGTCTTCGTCGACATGCGGTTTCCTCCGGAAAATCATAATGGCAAGACGAGTGATGATAACGAATGATACGGCTTCATGCGTTTCTCTCCGCAATATAGCATGGCAAGAAAGCGCTGTCTACAGCGCGTATATGAAATGTATACAAAATATATATAGTGTTCGAAATAGCGAAAAAGCCCCTTCCCCATGGGCTCGGATTCTCCTTCTTCAAGCCGTAACGAATTCCCTTCTGGCGTGAACAACGGCAAAAAGTTGCGAGGCCCGACAAACTTCGGTAAACTTGACTCATCATGCTGGATTGACGACTGTCTTATGTTAAAATGAGATGGGTATTATTGGATCGGACGCCTTTGCAGGCAGGATATTTACCACAACTGTCGAATACTGTCGTGTTACCCATTGAATTCATAGGGGACAGAACCGGCAAATTACTGCATAATGTAGTAAGTTCGAGATTATTTTCATATGGGAAAAGGGAGCACCTGACATGATCGTACATTACACAAGAGATATCAACAGCGCCGCAAGTATTTTGAGCTCCAAGGAGCTGTGGCTGAACCGTGTCGGCCTCATGAGCGACCAGAATGACATCTTGTTTTACTTGAACGAATTCAATCGCCTGCACTACACGCAAGACTTGATCGCAACCTTTAAGCAAGCGCTTAAATTAATGAGCCAAACGCCAAACCTCAACCAGAAGCAATTTTTCACACATACGTTTCTCGCTGCCCAGCTGCGTAAAGTCGCTTACCAGAACGGCGTCTCCCTCGGAGGTTCCCTGGCCAACCTGCTCAAGCAGCACAGCTTCATGACCAGCTTCAACGAAGAAGAAGCCAGCACGTTCACGAATCCGGCAAACGGCGATATCGCCTTCGAGTTCGAATCGAACCCGCTGGCCGCGCCGCACGGCTTCCAGCTGCTGTTCAATAAAGTCCACTACGCCGATTCCGATAAAGTGAAGAAGCTGCAAGCGAACAGCGGAGATGACATGACGCAGTTCATGGAAAGCGTCGCGCAAGAAAACAATTCGACCTTCACCGACATTCTCGCCGCTTACATTACTAAGCTGGAGAAGCAGCAGCTTGCTTACACGAACGCCGTGCATGACGCCATTGCGGGATTGATGGAAGACAACCGCGTCAGCGAGGCTGCCTTCACGCCGCTTGACCTGTACAGCAAGAGGGATACGGTCGACATGGTTACCTTCATCCACGGCTATATCGTCGAGGAATTCACGACGACGTTCCGCAAGGAAACCGGACAGAAGCCGCCGACCAAGCTGGAGATCAAACAAACGCTGAAGCAGAATCCGGAGATGATCCATGCGACTTGGATCGATCTCAGAAGCATCTTGATCAAGGACGATGCCAGCCAACAGGAGAACGAAGTACGCGCGATCCTGCTGCCGCAGAACAAGAAACTGTTCAATCAGCAGAAGAAGCATCTCCCGCTCGCCTTCCAGACGGACAAGCTGCGCCGGATCGTCATTTCGCCGAACTGCGAGCACAAGGCAGAATGGAAAGCGAAGCTTGAAGACGCATTGATCACGAACAAATACGCCAATGTCGTCGTTGAAATAGGCCAGCAAGCTATAATGAATACGTAACGACAAACCGGCTTTCCCTTGGGGAGGCCGGTTTTTTTGCGGCGTTGGCGCTCTGGGGGTCAGATCGGCTAATCGTGATATACGATTGCGCCGGGCTTAATCAACTGGGACTATATGGATTTCAGTATTTATGCTATGGTTTGATTTGTTGATTACAGACATCGTGAAACTGGAGGCACTCCCATGACGCAGGCAAAAGCTTCTGAAATCTTGCTGAAACGATTAATTGCAACAAACGGTCTTGCGGTTCGATCGAACGAACAAGACGACGCATTCTGGTATACGTCGGGGAAGCCAGGTCCCTTCTATATCAATACCCAGAACATCGCCGGCCAGCAAGAGGCGCATGAAGTTCTAAGCCGCTTCAATGCAATCCTTCAAGCTGATCTTCCCTTGGAAAAGCGGTCGAAAGCCATCTATGAGATCGTCGACCAAGCCGTTGCTTCGGACGAGGCTTACGAAGAGTCGATCGACACCTTACTGGCGCATTATCTAGCGCATCACAACCCGCCAACCCTCATTTCCGGCGGAGAACGAAGAGATTGGTTCTTCTCCATCCCGATCGCTCAAAAGCTGAACGTACCGCATGTCTTCTTATTTAAAAATGGCGATTATCACGTCACGGATCACGAAGGAAATGCAATCCAGCTTCAACTTAGCGGACAGACCGTCCTGCACGTCGCCGATATTATCAACCAAGCGAGCAGTTATTTGAATCGCTGGATCCCTATACTCCAAAGCACCGGCGTTGATTTCCAGAAGACGCTGTCTGTCGCCGTTCGTAATCAGGATGGGGTACAGAAGTTAATGGAAAAGGGAATCTCGGTTATCTCTCCTCTGCTGGTCGATATCCCCTTATTCAAAGAAGCGCATGACCTCGGGCTAATCAATGACTTTGCTCATCATGAAATCGTGCAGTTCTATGCGTCTCCCAAAGAATGGACCAGACAATACATCGCGGATAGTGCCGAACATCGCTCTTCGGACAATGATCTGGATAAAGTGAAAGACGCGCGATTGCAGGCCTTCAAGGAGGCCGACCCTTACCGGCTCAAGGCCGAGTTTCCTCTTTATTTCGCTTAGAACGAACCGGCTTTTCAACGCGAATCTCTTAATTAATAATAGTTCCTCTAGCCGTGGAAGATCCTGTATACTTGGTCTTGCCAGGGTTAACTTTTTGGACAACTACAGAAGCCAGGGGCAAACGGGCAAATCGCAAGACGCGTTGAAGCAGCCCGCGGAACAACGTTCATCTAATGGCAATAACAACTAACTATATTAATTGGAGGCAACATGCGTAAAATCGGGGTCTTATTCATCAGCATTATTCTATTTGCACTCAGCGTTTCTTCCGTGTCCGCGGCCGAAAGAACGTATCGGGTATTCGTGCACGGGGCACTGTCCACATCGAATGCTATCTCCCAAGGCGGCAGTACGCTAGTTCCGGCCAAGCAAGTTCTGGGGTCATTGGGTTACGCGATCAGTTACGATAACAAGACCAAGATGACGTCTGCCAGTAAGAAAGGAACTCGGATCTCCTTCACCGAAGGATCCAAAACGGCTTTCGTAAACGGCACGAAAACAGCCTTGCCGCTAGCTCCGAAGAAAGTTTCGGGGACGCTCTATATCGCGTTGAAGTTCATCGTGACGTACTCCGGCGAAACCATGTCGGTTGATCCGTCCACGAAGAATATCATCATCGGCAAAGAAGCTCCTCCTGCCGCGCTCAATATTGCGTCCAAACCCGTAAGTACGACGAAAGTGAAATTCCGCAATGTCAAATGGGGAATGACCGTGGCCCAAGTCAAGAAGGCGGAGACGGCTAAGCTCATCGGATCCGGCGATGGTTACTATTACTATGAAACCAAAGCCTCCGGGATGGATGCCACTCTCGCTTACCGGTTTACGAACAATAAACTTACGGATGCCATGTACATATTCAAAGTCGATCACATCAATTCGAACGCCTACATTAGTGACTATGACAGTTTGAAATCCGCTCTCGTCGGCAAATATGGTTCTCCGGACAACGATCAAGACATCGTTTATTACGGGGATTTATATAAAGGCGATGCTAGAAACACCTTGGGTACCGCTGTCGCAATCGGTCAAGCGGCGTTCTATAATATGTGGACTACCGCGGATACGGAGATAACGCTTGCTCTGTACGGGGATAACTTTGACTCCTCGCTTGTTCTTCAGTACTCCGGCCTAGCCTACAAATCGGAAGTAAGCAACAGTCAAAATGCGAAAGCCGCTCAGGGGTTGTAGGACCTGCTAGCATCGCAGACATATCGATTGAAAAAGCGGCAGTCCGAGGACTGCCGCTTTTCTATTGTGCTATTGTTTCGCAAATGCGCATAGGGGAGCACGCGAGAAAAGACCAGCCACAGGTCTAAGGCAGACCAGCGGCTAGTCTCTTCGGTTGAGAATATTGGTCCTTCACCAGGAGCCGTCAATGATAATCCCTGTATTCCTGGGGCGTGCAGCCGACCATCTTCTTGAACAAATACGTAAAATACGCCGAAGTTTGAATCCCGACCCGATCCGCCACTTCGTAGACTTTGATGCCCGGATCCTTCAACAGCCGCCGCGCCCGGTCGATGCGGATTTCCTGGACGAATTCCGAGATCGTCTTCCCCATCTCCCGTTTGAACAGGACGCTGAGGTAGCTCGCGTTCAGGCTGAATTCCTCCGCCAGCTGCTTGACCGTCCAGTTCTCCTGGAGACGCTCCTCGATGAAAGCGGCAATGCGGCTAATCAGATTATGCTGCTGGTTCATGCGCTCCTTCTTCTCGATCGTCATGTACCGGTCGACGTAATCGACGAGCAGCAGAACGATCTGTCCCGTGCTGGAGCAATCCAGCATCCGGCGCCACATCAGGATGTTCATCTCGCCGTCCGCGTCGTCCTTCCACTTCAAATTGCGGATCAGCTCGCTCAGGAAACTCATGCCGAACGCCTGCACGTAGGAGAACGAGGCCGGCTCCTGGGTCAGCAGCACGTCCAGAATGCGGTTCATGTATGCGCCGACCTTCGCGGAATCGCCCAACTCCATCAACTTGACGATGTTCGGCATGAATTCCTCGCGCAGCCGGAAGTCCTGGAATTCGCTGCGGTCGATGTAATCGTGCCGAACGATCTGCCCGTCCGAGATAAGCCGGGCCTTCGCCATCATGAATTTGATCTCCTTATAGCAGAGCGGCACCTCTTCCCAGCTGTTCCCCGTCCGGCCGCAGCCGACGGTTATCGTGGCGCCGTACTGCTCGCGCATCATGCTCTGGACGAACGGCAGCCGCTTCTCGATCTTCGCGCGTTGCTCCGGCGTCCGGTTGAAATGCAAGACGACGATCTCGTCCGGCGTGATCTGCGCCAGGAACATCGGCTCGGTGTCGGACATGCCGACCTCCGCGGTTTGCTTGAATCCGCTTCCAAGGACGATCCGGTCTTTGGCCTCCTTGCCCGACGACAGGAAGTGATCCAGGCCGAACACCAGGATTTGAAACCCCGCCGCCGCGTCCGGCAGCTCCATCAAGAGCTTCCAGGAAGCGAGCATTTCGTCCGTCTGCGGGATTTCCGCGATCAAGTCGCTGACGAACCGTTCCTTCACGAGCTTCTGGCTCTCCGATACTTTCTTCTCCAGCTCGCTCGTCTGGACGACGATGCTGCGCATCTTCTCCAGCGTCTCCCGAAAACCCGCGAGACGGCTCGTTACTTCCTCCATCTTGAGCGGTTTGAGCACGTAGGCCTGCGCGCCGACATGGATCGCATCCTGCACGAATTCGAATTCGTTGTAGCCGCTGATCATCAGCACCTGAATGTGGGGATGCAGCTTCTTCGCTCCCGCCACCAGCTCGATGCCGTTCATGCCGGGCATCGACACGTCGGAGATGAGCACGTCGAAGGGCGTCGCGCGCAGTTCGTCCAGCGCTTCTTCGCCCCCCTCCATCGTCACCGGCTTATCGTACCCGAGCGATTGCCAATCGATATAACGGACAAGGCCTTGAATATTGGAAGGCTCATCGTCCACGATGAGTATTTTGAGCATATTAGGCTTCCCTCCTGATCATCGGCTCCGCGGAGCAAGCCGGGAAGACGACGGACACCAGCGTCCACGCGCCGGGCTCGCTGTCGATCGTCAACGCCGCGCCGCTCCCGAAATAAAGCGCAAGCCGCTCTTTGATGTTGGGCGTTCCGAATCCGCCGCCCTTGCCGACATGCGTGCCCTGCCCGATCGCCGCGAGGACATGGGCCGGAATCCCCTGCCCGCTGTCGTAGACGGACATACGGATCATGTTCCCCGCTTCCCGGGCGACGGCGATGCGGATCACTGCTCCGGGCTTGCGGGTAATGGCACCGTGCAGATAGCAGTTCTCCACGATCGGCTGCAGCACGGTCTTGACCGTATAGAAGTCGAGCGCGCCCTCGTCGATGTCCCATTCGACCTTCACGCGGCCGGGATAGCGGAATTGGCAAATGTCGAGATAGGCTTTGACATGCTCGAGCTCGTCGCGGATCCGGATCGAGCTGATTCGGTTGTTCAAGGTGATGCGGTAGAACGTCGTCAGCGCGTCGATAATTTGAATTTGCTCCCCGTCGTCCGCATCCATCGCCCGCCAGCGCAGAAGGCCGAGCGAATTATAGATGAAATGCGGATTGATCTGCGCCTGCAGCGCCTTGAACGCCTGCTCCTTCTCCGCCAGTCCGGCCTTCGTGATGTCCTCGACCAGCCTGCCGAGCCGCTCCGACATGGAGTTGAACCGGTTCTCCAGGTCGCCCAGCTCGTCGTTCTGGCTATAGCGGACCGATGCCTCGAATTCGCCGCGGGAAAGGTCGCCCATCCGCATGCCGAGCTTGCGGATCCGCCGGACGATATTCCGGACGATCGTCGTCATCAGAGACATCGACAGCAGCAGGAAGAACGTCACGATGCTGACGATCAGAATGAGAATCATCCGGTTCTGATTGTCGAGATGCTTCGTGCGCATCAGCGCCACCAGCGTCCAATGGGAGGACAAAGGCTGGGTCAGCAGCATTTCCTTCGTGTCCGACAGATCCACCACGGAACCTTTCTTCTCGTCTTCCGCCGACGATGCTGCGTTCGACGCTACGGACGTGCCGGTGCCGGTTGCGGCGGCGCCGGCCGTGCCGGTTAGGCTGCCGGCGTCCCATGCTTTCAATTGCAAGCGCTTGCCGATTTCCGATCGGTCCGTCGCCGCCAGAATGCGATGGGCATCGTCGACGATGTACAGGCTGCCGCCGTTGAACGGATGATCCAGCAATTCGCCGAACACGGCGTCGTAATTCAATAGAATATAGACCATGCCGAGGAGATTTCCGGTGTTGTCGATGATTTTGCGCGTGATCACGCTTTGGTTCGGATTGCCCGGCACGCTGCTCCAGAAGAGCGGATTCTGCGACTTCTTCGCTTCGTCGTACCAGGAGCGCTCGTCCATGCCGGAGAGCTTGCGCGCTTCGGGCCGCCATAGCAGCTGGCCATCCTGAACGAGCGTCTCGTTCGTGTGATAGATGCGGAAATCCGCGATGCCCGGCAAATATTTGCTCGTGATCAGGAACGTCCTGTCCACGTAGTTGACCGTATCCACCACTTCGGTCATGTCCGCATATTCACGGCCGAGCCTGGCGATCAGTTCGCCGTCGGTCGCCGTGCGAACCGCCAAGAGGTCGTAGCTCTTCTTGCTGAAGTCGACGACCTGCGCCGTCTGCTGCACCGCTTCCTCCGCCGTGTTCGTATAGCTCTGATGAAAGCTGCGGATGACCCAGTAAACGGCGCCGCTGCTCAGCACGAGCGTGGGCAGCAGCAGAATCATCACGTACAGCACCACGATTTTGCCGCGGAGGCGCATTCTTCGGGTGAAGCCCAATATCCATTTATCCAATCGCTGCCGCAAGGCTTCATCCCCTTTTACAACGGAGTATATCATACGACCCCCGGGCGGTTAACAGGAAGCTCCCTCCTGAATCGTGCCGAAAGGGAAGCCGTCACGTAGACGGCTCCCCTTGGTCAGACAGGCATGCAATTTCGATGCGATCCCATTGCGAACTTCGTTGCGGTTTTCCATGCGATTCCGATGCGACCTCGATGCGATTCTTGTGCGGCGTCACACCGGTCCGCTTCTATTATTTGGCCGCCGCGGACTGCTCTTGGAACGTCGCGTTCCATTCCTGCTTGAGCTCGCTCCAGTGCGCGCGTTTCTCAAGCGCGGATTGGAAGTCGCTCCATGCCGCCTCGAATCCTTTGTCGTTCTTGGCCATCAGCAGCTTCGCCTTGAACTCCTTGCGGACATTCTCGAGCTCGGGCAAATATTTCTCCCACAGGCCGCCCGGCTTCGCTTTTACCATATCGTACGGCTCCGCGACCCGGACGCCGCCCATCTTGCCGATCTGCTCGGTGAAATCGATCGTCTTCTGCCGGCCCTTCGGATCGGTCACGGCATAGTTCCACCACGGGTACCACTCGTTGCTGTAGGACGAGATTCCGTAGAGGCCGGGATTCGTGCTCGCGATTTTGGCCGCGTCGCCGGAATCGTGAAGCTGTTGGTAGTTGGCATCCGTGAATTTCCACAGTCCGAGCGGCTTATCCACCCAATCCCAGAACACGCCTGCCGGACCTTCGTTCGCGACCTGCTGCTGCTCCGCCTTCGGCGTCAGCATGTAGTCCACGAATTTGAGGATGGCATCCAGATTCTTCGTATCTTTGCTGATGTATAAGTCATTGGCCGGGTACGGATTGACGATTTGATTCGCTCCGATATGGCCGACGCCCGGCACCTGCGGATACGGGATCGTCTCGTAGAACCAGGCCGGCTCCGTCGGCCCGTCGAGAATCTCCCAGATATGCGCGTCCATGTTGAAGAATCCGCCGGCGTTCATCGCGATGCGTCCGGATTTGGTCTTCTCCTTGTAGCGCTCCGCTTTGTCCGTGATCGCCTCGGCATCGATAAGGCCTTCGCGGTACATTTGGTTCATCCATTGGTAGGCCGCCTTGTACTGCGGGTTATCATAGATGAATTGATAGCTGCCGTCGTCCTTCTTCTCCACCGGAATCACGCCTCCGGCCGTCGAGGTCGATACGCCGAACGTGCTCAGGATGACGTTCTCGTCGCTCGCGTCCGACAGGAAGCTGAGCGGAATGTACGGTTTGCCGGACGGGTCCTTCTGCTGCGCCGCGGCCTTCAGGTAATTCTCCACGCCGGAGATCGTTTTCAGATCGTCCGTCTTCATGCCGGTCTTATCGAGGATGTCCTTCCGCACGAACCAGCCAAGCGACGCCCAGCCCGGCCACGGATCTTTGGGGTTCTGGTCAAACCACGTCGGGATCGACCAGATATGGCCGTCCTTGTCCTTCATGGCATCCAGGTACTCCTTCGGGATGGAAGCCAGCCCGGGATATTTATCCGGCATGTTGAAATACTGCTCGACCGGGAGAATGCTGTTGGAACGGGTCATCGAGGAATCGACGATATCGCTTCTGCCGAACAACGCCGCGTCATCGAAGCCGCCCGTGTTCAGCTTCAGGTTCAAGGCCGTCATGGCGTCGCCCTGCGTCGCTTCCAGCTGGACGTCGATGCCTGGCTCGTGCTCTCTCCAATACTTCTGCACCATGCTGTCGTTGTTGATCGTCGCGGTCCAGCCGAGCCAGAGCTTAAACGTCTTGGAGCCGGCGGAACCGCCCGCATCCGTCGCAGAGCCTGCGGCTTGATTCGTATTCGCTTGCCCCGCCTGGCCGTTGCCGCCGCCGTCGTTTCCGCCGCTCGAGCATGCCGTCAGGCCGAACATGAGCGCCGTTAAAGCGATGGCCATGCCCTTTCTTGCCGTGGATACATTCATGCACTGCTTCCCCTTTCTATTTCCCCATTATATATGGTGTTTCCGGACACCTGCTGTTCAAGGAATTACTTACCGCTTTACTGCGCCTTATCATGCTAGCCTTTGACGGACCCGATCAGTACGCCTTTGACGAAATACCGCTGCAGGAACGGATAGACGCACAGGATCGGAATCGCGCTCACCATGACGGTCGCCATCTTGATCGACATCAGCGTGACGTTCGCAAGGCTCGTGCCCCGGGCCAGCGCCTCCACGTTGTTGTTGGAGCCGAGCACCGCCGAAATGTCCTGCGCGGACAGCAGCTGCTGCAAGAACGTCTGCACGGGAATCAGCTTCTGGTTCGAGACGAAGAACGCGCCCGCGAACCAATCGTTCCAGTGCATGACGCCGGTAAATAATCCGAGCGCGGCCAGCATCGGTTTGGACAGCGGCAGGATAATGGACCACAGCACCCGGAACGGATGGGCGCCGTCCATCTCGGCCGATTCGATCAGCGCTTCGGGAATGCCTTGAATGAACTTCATCATGACGAACATGTTCCACGCCGAGAACGCGCTCGGCACGATATACACCCAGAACGAATTCAGCAAATGCAGGTCGTGAAGCTGGATGTAGAACGGAATCAGCCCGCCGCTGAACAGCATCGTCAGCAGCACGTACCCGAGAATCGTTCCCCGCATCGGCAGCGCCCGGTACGACAAGCCGAACGCGGCCAGCAGCGTGACGAGCAGGCCCAAGACCGTGCCGAGGATCGTCCGGGCGATCGTGATCCAGTAGGAATGCTGGATGACTTCGTTGCCGAGCACGATCCGGAAGTTATAGAACGTAAACGCGCGCGGCCACAAATACACGCCGCCTTTGGCCGCATCATTTCCCTGGTTCAGGGAAATGGCCAGCATATACAGGAACGGATAGATGACCGTAACGCATAACAGCGATAACAGGACAATGATGACGATTTGACTTGCTTTGTCGCCTGCCGAACGTTTCATATGCTACCAGAGCCCCTCCCCGTTGATTTTGCGCGCCGTCTGATTCGTGACGAGCACGAGAATCAAGCTGATGACGGATGACAGCAGGCCGACTGCCGTCGCCATTCCGAAATAGCCTTGCTGGAGCCCGCTTCGCAAAATGTACGTGTCGAGCACGTCCGCGACCGGTTGGTTCGCCGGGTTCATGAGCGGGTAGATCTGATCCATCCCGACCGCAATCAAGCTCGGCATGCTCAGGATGAGCACGATCGAGATTGTCGGCATGATGCCGGGAAGCGTAATATGGCGGATTTGCGCCAGCCTGCCCGCGCCTTCGACCTTCGCCGCTTCGTACAGCTGCGGATCGATGGTCGTGATGGCCGCGAGGTACAGTATCGTATTCCAGCCGACTTCCTTCCACAGGCCGCTCGCCACGATCATCGGACGGAACCATTCCGTCGAGCCCAGGAAGAAGATCGGATCGCTGCCCGTCTTGGTCACGATTTGATTGACGAGTCCCCCGTCGAGCGTCAGCAGCGATTGCAGGATATACGCAACGACGATCCAGGAAAAGAAATGCGGCAGGTAGCTGACGGATTGCACGAACCGCTTGAACCCGCTGTGCCGTACTTCGTTGATGAGAAGGGCGAGAATAATCGGTGCCGGGAAGCCGAACACGAATTTAAGAACCGCGATGATAATCGTGTTCTTCACCACGATCCAGAATTGGTCATCCTTCAGAAAAGAGAAATTCTCAACCCCGGTCCACGGAGCGTTCCAGATCGTGTAGCCGATGTGGAAATCCTTGAACGCGACTTGAATGCCGGCCATCGGAATATAGCTGAACAACAACAACAAGATTACGGCCGGTGCGATCATTACGTACTGCCAACGGTATTTTGCCAGTCTCTCGAGCATGCGATCACCTCTGTACGCTAATTATACGGACAGCGGGAAACCGGAACTAGAACACAACGATTGGATTTCTATCGCAATGATTAGCGATTTCGGCGGGCGGAGGCGCGAGATTATGAAAACGCTTTTCATGAATTCTGGCGGCATAGGGGCGTATAGAAGGGGGCATGCCGGCAGAAGAGCCCCCAACAATCGCATGGATGAACAAAATGAAGGCGGCTTCCCGCAGGAATGCGAAGGAGTGCGACGGAATGCCGTCAAGCCGGCGAAGATCGGAACCTCGCAAAAAAGCAGCCGCCCGGGACGTCTCGTCCAAGCGGCTGCTCCTATGATAAGTGCAAACACGAATAAATGAAATTATACCTCTTCCAAGCTGTCCAAAATCTCTTGCAAGCTCAGCTCCGCGCATGCCATCGACGTGTCCGCGGCGCCGTAGTACATGCGCACGCGGTCGCCATCGACAAGAACGCCGCAGGAGAACACGACGCCGCCGAAGAAGCCGTTCGCTTCATAATCGGCATCCGGCTCCATGACCGGCTTAACGGAACGGGCGATGACCTTCGACGGATCGTTCAGATCCAGCAGCACCGCGCCCATGCAGTAGCGGTGGTCCTTGGTCGCGCCGTGGTACAGCTCGAGCCAGCCCCGCTCCGTCCGGAACGGAACCGCGCCGCCGCCCAGGCGGCCGCTGTCCCACATGCCGTCGCGCAGGCCGATCAAGTGCTTATGGTTGCCCCAGTACAGCAGATTGTCGGACTCGGCGATCCACATCTCCGGATTGCCGACGCTCTTCGTCGTCGGACGATGCAGCGCGTAGTATTTGCCGTTGATGCGTTCCGGGAAAATCAGAACATCCTTGTTATCCGGTCCGAAGATCATCCCGTGGCGTTCCACGCCGACGAAGTCCTTCGTCGAAACGAGCGATTCGCCGATGCCGACAGGCGATACCGCGGAATAGTAGATGTAGTACGTATCCCCGATTTGCGTAATGCGCGGATCTTCGATGCCGAAGGTCTCCAGCGATTCGGACGGATACAGGAACGGCTTCTCGTCGATCGTGAAGTTGCGGCCGTCCTGGCTGCGCGCGATGCGCAGGTACGACAGCGACGTCAAATATTGAAACGCCGGCGCGTTTTCTTTCAAGATAATAACGCGCGGATCCGACAAGTCGTAACGCTCGTCGTCTTTGCGAACCGGAATCAGATCCAGCTCCTTCGTGTCCACGTTGTAGACCGGAGCCAATATGACTTCAGGATCCGGGCTGATCGGGCGCTCGGCGATCCGAAGCAGCATGATGACTTCGCCGTTATACTCCGCGATACCGGCGTTGAACGCGCCGATGACTTCGAAATCGTCACGGTGCGGCTTCACGTCCGCCGGGGTGACCAGCGGATTCTGTTCATAACGGTAAATATTCATAGCGTTAACTCCTCTATAGTAAACTCCTGCCACATGACGGCTATCCAAACCACTTATGATCTCTCTACTCTATCTCTGTGAAACGTCAGCAAAATGTCTCTATTCCTGCTTACTGCCAAGCTCTATTACATCCCTTGGAACGGATCATCAATAACAATACGCTGCGCGTCCGCGTCGCTGATGCCCGCGTACAGCACGGCGCTGCCATCCGCTTGGCGAACCAAGCCGCCGCTGAAGACAACGTCCTCCAGATCCGGCCGCTTCGACGGTCCCGGCAGGAAGCGGCTGCGCTCGGCGATCAGCTTCATGGCCGAGAACGATTCATCGGCCGGGTTGAACACGAACGCCATCGGATAGTAGTGGCGGTCTCCCGCATCGTCGAAATTCGCGACATGGCCGAGTACGCCGACCAATCCGCCTTCCAGCAGATGCGCTTCGTTGGCGCCGCCCCATTCGCCTTCGGCGAACTGGCCTTCCAGCAGCGGCGCTTCATTAATCGCAGCCAGAGTCAAGCTGTCCAGCGATGCGACGCGGGTATAGCCGATTTTGCCGCGGCCGCCCTTCTCGCCCTGCGGCCGTGTAAACACGCCGATGCTTCCATCCGCAAGCTCGACGAGCCGAAGGTCCTTCATGCCGTCCGGCCCTTTGAAGAACGGCTTCAGGCTGCGGATGTCTTGGCCGCGGTAGAAGACGGTACGCCACATGAGCGCGCCTTCGTTCACGGGATGCGGATAAATTTCCACGCCGCCTACGACGAGTTCCCCGCCGATCCGGCAGTGGAACGGATCCTGCAGCACCAGTACCGGCGCATCTTCCAGCGGCAGCCAGCTTCCGTCCTGCTCCGCGAAGAACACGACCTCGGAATGCTCGCTGTCGCGCGATTCCACGCGTCCCGGAATGACCGTTACGCCGTTATCCGTGAAAGGCGCAGCGATATTGTACACGTCTTTATCGACAATGCCGCCGAACGCGATTCGCTCCGCGTTCTCGGCCCGCGCGCGGGAAGCGCGATAGGCCGCCAGCAGCTCCCTGCTCGGCTGCGGTTTAATGCTTGTATCCCATCCTGATGCCATTCTTCTCTCTCCTCGCCCGATTGCTTTATTTTAGGTTGAACTGCATGCCTTCTTTGAACTTCTTGCTGAACGCAACGAACATGATGATGATCGGCAGCGTCAGTATGGTCGATGCCGCGTACAACGGTCCCGGATACGAGCCGTACGGTCCGAACATTTGCGACAGCAATACGTTCAGCGTCAGCATGGAGTCGCTCTTGACCGCGATCATGTCCCATAGCAATTCCGTCCAGCGTTCCATCAGCAGGAACAGGAAGATGACGGTCGTGATCGACTTCGACATCGGCAGCATGATGCGGTACATGATTTTCAGATCGGATGCGCCGTCCAGGCGAGCCGCCTCGATGAACACCTGCGGTACGGCCTTGAAGAAATTCGTATACATGAAGATCGCCCACAGGCTGACCGCTTTAGGGAGAATAAGCCCCAAATACGTATCGTACAAGCCGACTTTTTGAACGATCAGGAATGTCGGAATCAACAGGATAATCGCCGGGAAGAACATATGGAACAGCACGAAGTTGTTAATGACATTACGGCCGAAAAAGTTCAATTTCGCTAAAGCGTATGCCACCATGACGCCGAAAGCCATCATGAGCACGGTAGAACTGATCGACACGATAATGCTGTTCATGAATGCATGCAGCCAAGGCCGCGTGATGCCGGTATCTCCGCCATTAAACAACCAGTCGTACGATCGAGTCGTGAATTTCGTCGGAATAAGCATTTTGTCGATTTGCGACCAATCCGCGAACGAACTGAGCACCATATAGAGATACGGGTACACCATAATGAGCAGAAGCACGATGGCAAGCGCATAACGGACGAACCGTCTGGCGCCGCTGTGCCGTTTAGACCCAACCATTGCGCTTCCCCCAAACTTCAAGTAATTTGCGGATGATGAAAATCGAGATGAACGTCGCTACCGAAGCGAGCAATGCGACCGCCGAAGCGTAACCGCTCTGCAGATTCGAGAACGCCTGTTTGAAAATCTCCATCTGCCAGGTGTTCGTGGCATTGCCCGGACCGCCGCCCGTCAGCTGATACACCTCGGTGAAGATGCCGAACGTGACGCCGAACGCCAGAATCAGCGTCGTGTACAGCGAAGGATACAGCAGCGGAAGCGTGATCCTCCAGAATCGCTGGCCGTCTTTGACCCCGTCAATAGCAGCCGCCTCGTACACTTCCTTGTCGATGCTCTCGAGACCGGACGTAATAATGAGGGCATAGTAGCCCGTGAACTTCCAGGCAAGAATAAGACCGACGATGAAGAGCGCCGTGAACGGCGTGCCGAGCCAGTCGATGTCGATGCCCATGCCGCGCAGCGCGGTATTGATCGGACTGGTATAGGACAACAGGCCTTTGACAATCAGGGCCGACACGACGCCGGAGCTGAGATACGGCAGGAAGAATCCGATCAAGAACAGACCCTTGAACCGCGAAAGTCCGTGAACCAATACGGCAACGCCGATCGCAAGCACGGTCACGAGCGGGACGAAGATCAGCATGAATCGGTACGTATTCCAGAAAGCCGCATGCACGTTAGGCGATTGCAGCGCGTCGGCGAAGTTGCTGATGCCGACGAAATTGAATTTGGGTTTGATCATGTTCCAGTCCGTGATGGACAAGAAGAACGTCCAGATCAACGGGACGAAGAAGAAAACGACCGAATAGATGAGATAAGGGCTGGTGAATAGCCAGCCCAATTTATTGTTGCGTTGTTCCATTAGTGGAATCCTCCCTTATTTCAGGGCTTTCTCAAGAGCCGCCTTCATTGCTGCCCATCCGTCCGCAGGAGCGATTTCGCCTTTGACCACTTTGTTGAACGCTTCAACGCCAATGATCGTTTGCAGGTCGTTGTATTTCGCGTTGTCCATCGGCGGCACGGCATTCGGTACATTCTCCGCGTAAGGCTTCAGCTGAGGGCTTGCATCCAGGATCGGCTTAAATGCTTCGTTGGTCGAGAGATCGTCGCGCGCCGGCGGAAGGTTCGTGTCTTTGAACCATTTCGCATCGTTGGCGGCGTCGCTGTATACCCATTTAATGAAGTCGACTGCAGCTTGCTGCTGCGCTTTCGTTGCGGACGCGTAGATGACGAGCCCTTTCGTATCCGCGAACGTCTTGCTTTGCGCCGGATCAACGTCGTCCGGTACCGGAGGCATGCTCAGCGCGTACGTCTCGTTGTATTTCAAGTTCGGATATTTCTGATCCCACATCGAGAACGTCCAAGGACCGATGTCCGTGAAAATACCTGTGCCTGTCTCGAACGGATCCGTTACTTGACGGGAAAGAATACCCTTCTCCTTGCGGATGTCGTCGACGAAGCTCAATACTTCCGTGCCGGCTTTCTCGTCGCCCGTGAAGGAGCTGCCTTCAATGAACTTGTTGCCGCCGGATGCAGCGTCATAGAGCATGTAGAAGTCGAACCAGCGTTTCCAAGCTGTCGGATCGGCAAGATCCGGTTTCGCCCAAAGGTACTTCTTGTCGCCGTATTTGGCTTTCAGCTTACTCGTCACTTCAAGCACTTCGCTGTACGTCTTCGGCGGAGCGTCGTAGCCGAGTTCTTTCAGCGTATCCAGGCGCCAGCCGAACAGCATCGGGTTGGAATAGATCGGCAGCACGTATTGGTGGCCGTCCGCGAACTTCCACGGCTCGAGCGTCTTCGTCATGTCGCGGGCGCTGACGATATCGGAGAACCCGCTGATCGTATCCAGCGGAACGAGCGCTTCGCTGTCCGCCAGCTGCGCCGCGAAGCCGCGGTTGATGTTCTCGGAGATCGTCGGCGCGCTCTTCGCCGCGATCGCGGATTGAATGCTCGCTTCCGATGTCGGAGATTCTTTAATGGCGCTTACATTGATTTTGACTTTATCGTTCGTGGCTTCGTATGCCTTGGCCATCTCTTGCCAGTATGCCTGCTGCGTCGGATTCGGCGCTGCCCAGAACTCGATCGTCGTCACGCCGCCCGCCGCAGCGTTACTGTTATCGTTTGCCGTATTCTGACCCGTCGAGCAAGCTGACAGCATGACCGCTGAAAGCGTCACCATAAGTAAAGCAGAGTTTCTCTTTTTCATTAATATTAGCCCTCCATGCGTGTTGTAATGAGGAAACTATGAAAAATCCCGGTCTTCTGAACCAAAAATATAACGTGACCGAGACCTATTATGCTCCTTGTAATTATAACAGTCAAGTGACAATATTTGAACCTGCGACGTATAAACCAATTAAGTAACGTGAATAATAGTTATTTGTAACGTTACATATCATAAGAACGGCACGTTGCCCCCGCATTCCACCCCGTATTGTTCCACTTGACAGGTCCCTTCTAATTAAGGAACAATGAGTAATGAAACAGTAACTCTTTTCTTATTGAGTGGAACAGACCGGTAACGGAGGTTAGCAGCAGTGAAAACGAAAGTGACGATGCAGGATATCGCCAACAAGCTTAATCTGTCCAAAAATTCCGTTTCCCAAGCATTGACGGGAAAACCCGGCGTGGGCGAAGACACGCGGAGGCTGATCGTCCAAACGGCGGCCGAAATGGGCTACTCCTACGCAAAGCGGCAGCCTGAAGCCGCTGAAGCAGCTTCGTCCAAACGCACCATCGCCCTCATTGCCTCGGATTACGCCTTTTCGATGAAAAGCTTCTTCAGCGACATTTATTTGAGCGTCGATAAAGAATTGAACCGCCATGGCTGCGGACTACTCATACAATCCATCAGCCCCGAACAGGCAGCCTCGCTGACCTTGCCGGCGTTCCTGCAAGAACGCTCGGTAGAAGGCGTGCTGATCCTCTCGCACATTACGACGCCATACATTCAAGCGGTGCTGGACACCGGCATTCCCGCGGTGCTGATCGACCATCATCATCCTGCGCTGCAGGCGGACGCCATTCTGACCAACAACCGGTTCAGCGCCTTCGAAGCGATACGCCATCTGGTCGACTTCGGCCATCGCGATATCGGCTTCATCGGCAACATCCGGTTATCCCCGAGTTACTATGAACGGCTGGAAGGCATGCGGCTCGCAGCCTACGAACTCGGCCTGGAGCTGCGCGAGGAATGGCTGATTACCGATGCCGTCGAGGAGAGCGAAGCCGTTCGCAGACGGCTGACGGACTTGCCCGCGCTGCCGACGGCTTGGTTCTGCGTCAACGACGGCTTCGGTTTCATGGTGAACTCGGCGCTGCAGCAGCTAGGCTGCCGCGTGCCTGAAGACGCGTCGATCGTCAGCTTCGATAACGGCTACTTGTCCCGCCTCGCCACGCCTCCGATGACTACGATGAACGTCAATCTCCCGCTCTATGCGGAATGCGCGGTGGAACGGCTGCTCGGCCGAATGGACAACCCTTCCCTGCCGCTGGCCGAAACCTTGCTGCCGACGTCGCTGCTCGTTCGCGCTTCGACCGGACCTGCGCCGGGCAGCCGGTAGCCGGCTCGCTTCGCGTGGACAATGGAACGCGCAGCTTTGCCGCTCCAGCCATAACCAACGCCACGATCCGCTTAAGCATGCAAAATGCAAAAAAACGCCTCAAGCACGGTGAAGACCGCGTTTGAGGCGTTTTGTATAATTGCCTTATATTCGGACTGCCGATTCTTAATCGGACTGCCGTTTATTATCTGAAATATTTCGCCAGGTGCTGCGCCGCTCTCTCGATGCCTTGCGTCTCCGCCTCCAGGGAACCCCAGAACCGATGATCTTCCAGCTCGATGCTGACCGCGCCTTGGTAGCCGAGGCGCTCGAGACGGACAGCGACTTTGCCCCAGTCGACTTCGCCGTGGCCCGGGATCGTGTAACGCCATGATCCTTCGGAGAAACCGTATTTCGCGCCGAAAGTCGCTTCCAGCACGCCGCATTCGTACAGCTCGTCATGCAGGATTTCGGTGTCTTTGCCGTGCACGTGGTTGATGCGTTCGCCGAATTCGCCGAGCGCGCGAAGATGATCGATGCCCAAACGGACCATGTGGGACGGATCGTAGTTCAAGCCGAAATGCTTCGACGGAATCGCATTGAACATCGCTCTCCACATCTCCGGCGTGCAGCCGAGCGTCGGATAGTGCGGCGCAGGTCCCGGCCAGCCTTCGATGGCGATGTAGATGCCCTGCTGCTCCGCGTGCTTCACGACCTCCGGGAAGGAATCCTTGAAGAGCTCGAAGCCGTCTTTGCGCGGAAGCGTGTGATCTTCCGGCACCAGACACATGAACAGCACTCGGCCGCCCAGCGCCGCGATATCCGAAATTTCCTTCTTCGTCGCTTCTACCGCATCCGCGCGGCGCGCTTCGTCGCGGCTCAGCAGCTGCGCGGTGTGCTTCGCGTCGATCGTGCCGAAGCCGAGTCCCGCCGCTTCGCAAACCGCTTTCCATTCCGGCGTGAGCCGCGGGAGATCCAGTACGTCAAGACCTGCTTTCACCGCCAGCTTAGCCGTGCTTTCCATCCCCTCCGCCCCGATTTTGGGCGGGATTCGCATACCCAGTTTGACATTCATCATACCGTTTATTCCTCCTCGGATGAAACTATGTAATCGCTTCAGAAACGATTATATACCCAGGGTAAGAGGAATAATATCCCTTGGCGGAATCTTGCAGTTTGTCGCAGATTTGTCGCATAATTTGACTTTCACGAAGTTCTGCAGATCCGCGGCCGGCATGGCCGTCAATGCCGGACTAAGCCAATGCATTTCACAGGGTCTTGAATGCGTTGTCGTCCATTCGGAAGAATACCGATGCGCCCGCGTATTGCTCGCAGCCATTGAGGAAACGCGAAAATTGTTGCATGTATATTCATTCCAAGCCAGCAAGATCGGCAATGTCCCGCCAATATGCTTCTCTCACAGCCTCTCTGTTCTCGACCGTCAGCTCGTACAGCCGCACGCCTGCAGCGGCCTTGATCCGATCGATGACCGGGTGGCTGTCGACGCATACGGTTCCTAAGATGATATGCGGACCGCCTGTTCCGGCGGCAATCTCCGCCAACAGCTCTTGGAAGGGAATGGACAGCATCTGCATAAAGCCGATCTCGTCGATGACGGTGATCGCCTTCGTCCGCAGCGACTCCCGAATGGCCGGAATGGCAATTCCTTCGAAAGCTTCAAGTTCGACGCCGTATCTGCCGACTCGCATCGGACTCGCGCTGTCCACGCTGGCGATGGTCCTACTGCCGCCGCTTACCGTTACGCAGCGGAATCCGGTCCGCCCCTCTTCATTGCGTATTTCTTCCGTATAGAATCCGCCGCATTGCCCGCTCCCCAGTCGGCGCGCGATCGCTTGGATCGCGGTGCTCTTCCCCGTGCGCGGCTTCCCCGTCAGCAGGAGCAGGTTGTTCGCCTTATGACTGGTGTTCAACATGCTTCTCCCCCCGGTCTCCTTTCGATTGAAATACAAACACAGGCCCCTGCCACCTGTCATTCGCCAGCAATTCCTCCCTGTAAGCGCCCTCCCCGGCAAATCGACCGATCACGCGCTTCCAAAACGCGTAGGCGTCCTTATTGCCAACCGTTTGCCGAACCTCCCACATGCCGGGAAACCGGAGGAAGATCGATGCTGCAACCTGGCGGCCGACGCCTTTGCGCCGGTATTTGCGCATAATGAAAAACTCGCTAATTACATGCGTTTGCTCGGCTTTGCTCAGTTTCACATATTGGCGCGGCACGTCGAGGCTGACCAGTACGAATCCCGCGATTTCTCCATCGACCCTAACAATGAACGGCCTCCTGTATTCGTCGGTCCATTGATGGTCGAAGTACTTATACAAGTAATTGCCATGCGCGGTTAGCACGTGGCCGTCGAATTCACTGCTATCGTAGCGGTACAATTGGATGAGGTTAGCCAAAATCGTCTTATCTTCATAGGGAACCAGCGTTACTTGGATGTCCATATCTTTCACTCTCGTTCACTCGCCTTCATCTTTGTTAGTCCATGCGTTGCTGCTGCCATTATAGTGCAAAATCCAATATCTTCCTAGATTCGTAGAGCTGTATATAAAAAAACAGCCGGGGACATGTCCCAAGCTGTGCGTAGACCTATCATGGCTTTGCGTCATTCGGCGGCAGTTTGCCACGTTTCAGCTCGCTGATCGAGTAGCCGAAATCCATCTGCAAATGCGGGTAATCCTTGAAGCTCTTCCAGTCGCCGCCCCATGTGAAGCCGAGCGTCTTGGCGATGGCCACGACCTCCATCCAATCCGCTTTTCCATTGTGGTTGCCGTCGTATTTGAGATCCCAGATGACGTCCCCTTTCGGGGTGCGCAGCGCAAAATCGATCGCGAGGCCGTAGTTATGGTACGATGCGCCGCCCTTGACGTTCGTGACGACCTGCCCCTTCGCGGTCCGGCCCTGTTCGTAGAGCGCGTCCTGCTCCAAGCTGCTGCGGAAGCCGTCGGTGACCAGAATGGTAATGCCCGCCTTCGACGTTTGCTTGATCAGCTCCATCATCTTCGCGCTCACTACCGGATGAAGAGAGGTTACCGGCACGGGCAATGGCGTCTCTTCCTCGGCGATTTTCGGCCAAATCCGTTCTTTCGCCGGCGAGTTGATAATAATCAAGCCTGCAAGCGACGCCAGCATCATGACGAGCAGCCATGGCCTGCGGGCGGTCTTTCGTCTCCCGGGTCGGACCGGAACGGACAAATTCATATCCGGCATATCAGTGTTCACTTCCTTTGAAACGCGTTTCGTTTACTAGATTTAGATTGCGATTTTACTAGTTTACCCTAAATGATATCGGAATAACGTAGCGAAACGATGAAAAATCGGGCGATTTCCTTTGGAGGCGGCTAATGGGTCCTTCTCCCCCAGTACGGCTATGTGGCATACGTCGAAACGCAGCCTACGGCGCCTCGGCCATGCTGATGTGGATTCCGGCCAAAAAAGCCGGCAGCTATGATAGCGGCAAGCATGACTTAGCTCATGCTGCACCCTGATGCGATATGCAATTGCTTCCAAGTCGCCGGGTCCTGTCCTCGACCGGATTCTTGACGGGGAATACGAATATGACGTGCAAACAGAAGCGTGAGCCGGCGTAACGAATCCTAGCAACCTTATTCGGGCCAAAAACAGTGATTTGAAATCGTAACGAACTCCAGACGCGTTATTTCGAATAAATGCTCCACATACCGGCTATTTGGCTTATTTTCTGCGTAATAACGCTCATAGGATTCTTTAGAAGCGTGAAAGTGCTGATTTCTCGATTATAAGCATTATAGAGTTCGTTAGCCGCAAGCATGGGGGCGGAGGAGCGGTATTTGAGACTTGGGGATAGACGGTTGATGGGGGGGCTGGAGAGTTGGCGGGTCGGGGACTTGGTAGGTTAGAGGCTTGGAGCTCAGGAGGTTTGGAGATTTCGAGTTGCGGAGGCGCGAGAGTGCAGGGTCCGAAGGTGCGTGCCGGGGTTCGGGGTTCGGGGTTCGGGGTTCGGGGTTCGGGGTTCGGGGTTCGGGGTTCGGGGTTCGGGGTTCGGGGTTCGGGGTTACGGGGTTACGGGGTTACGGGGTTACGGGGTTACGGGGTTACGGGGTTACGGGGTTACGGGGTTACGGGGTTCGGGGCTGCGAGGGGCCGAGGCTGCGGAGTTGCTGAGGCGCGTGCCCCTTCGGACTTGCCGGGACGGCAACCCGCCGCCCCAGCCCCGACGCCTTAAGCCGGCTTCTTGGCCAGCTCTGCCTCATGCCCGCGCTGCGCGAACGGCGGAATGAACGCGATTACGCTCAAGATCAGCCCGAACAGGAAAAGCTTATGCATGCCGTCGTAGAAGTGATCCGTCTTCGTCACGAAGGCGCCCATGACCGTAACGCCGACCGCCGTGCCGATGTTGCGCGCGAACATTTGCAGCGAGGTCGAGATGCCTTTCTGATGCGGTTCCACCAGCTGCTGCGAGCCGATAATGGATACGGTCGAGAGCAGGCCGTATGCGAGTCCGTAAACCGTCATCGCCAGGAACACGTAAGCGAGCGGCGTGCTTTCGCGGAATGCCAGCAGCAGCAGCGCCGAGACGATGAGAATGAGGTTGCCCGCGATCAGCAGCCGTTTGTAGCCGTAACGCAGCACCCATTTGCCCGCCGGCACGGACACCGCCATCCAGCCGAAAGCGACGAATAACAGCGCGACGCCGCTGATCAGCAGCGAATGGCCTTGATTTTGGACGAACAAGGGCACGAAGCTCGCGGCGCCGAAGAGCGCCATGTACGAGATGAGCGAACCTGCCAGCATCCAGGAAACCGGCTTGTTGCGCAGCAGCGACAGCGGCACGATCGGCGACGCATGTCTGCGCTCATAGACGAAGAAGCCCGCGATGAGCACGACGCCCCCGGCCGCGTATGCGACTATGCCCTTTTCGACGATTGTCGTTGCCAGCAGCAGCGAGACGCCGCCCGAGAAGAGCAGCGCCCCCATGACGTCAATGGATGCCCGCTTCGGCTGATACACTTCCTTGTACGGGAGCAGCGCGAGGAACGAAACCAAGCAGATCGGCAAATTGACGTAAAAAATCCAATGCCAGCTCAAATATTCCACGAAGAACGATCCCAGCAGCGGCGCCAGCACGGCCGACAAGCCCCACATCGCCGTGAAGAAGGCTTGAATCTTGCCGCGCTGCTCGACCGGGAACAGGTCGCCGGCGAGAATGGCCGGGAACGGCAGCATGAAGCCGGCGCCGATGCCTTGCACCGCGCGGAAGATGACGAGCTGCGCCATCGTCTGCGAGAAACCGCATAGCAGCGATCCGCCCAGGAACAAGAGAATGCCCATCGCGAAAATCCGTTTGCGCCCGAACATGTCGGACAGCCTTCCCGCCAGCGGCGACAGCACGGTGGACGCGATCATGTAGGCCGTAAACACCCACGCATACAGCTTCACGCCGCCAAGATCCTTCACGATGACGGGAATCGTCGTATTGATGATCGTCGAATCCATCGACGCCACGAGCATGGCCAGGACGATGCTGACCATGACGACGATGCGGTTATTCATTTGCGCAGCCTCCTTATCGATCCTTATGCGTGCGATTGACTTCCATGGGATTAATTGTAACGAAGCGCGCTTGAATTGACTAGAAGAAGGTATCGCGATCCCGAATGCAAAAAAAGCCGAACGGATCATCAGGTATCGTACCCGATGTCCATTCGGCTTTCATTCGTTGGCGCAGCCTGCTACAGCCGGATTTCCCGGCCCGTTGCCGCGGATTCATAGATCGCCGTCAAAATCTTGATCATGTCGACGCCCTGAGACGGCACGTAAATCGCTTCCTCGCGTCCCAGCACGCATTCGATGAAGTGCAGAATATTCGCCGTATGCTGCGCGGTCTGCTTGCCGTTGAAGACCGGCTGCTGATCGAGCTGCACGCCGCCTTCTTCCGAGAACATCTTCATCTTATCGTTCACCAGCGCGAAGCCGCCTTCGGTTCCCCGCCACTCCACGAACTTCTGCTCGGCCTCGACATTGGATGCCCAGCTGAATTCGAATTGCAGCGAAGCGCCGTTATCGAACCGGACGAAGCCGATCGCCATATCTTCCACGTCGAACGTGCCTGCCGGAACCACTCCGCTCGCATCCGGACGGTTGGCGAACTTATTGTACGTCGATCCGCTGACGGTGATCGGCTTCGGATTGCCCCCGAACCACATGGCGAGGTCGAGCATATGGACGCCAAGGTCGATCAAGGGCCCGCCGCCGCTCAGCTCCTTGGTCGTGAACCAGCCGCCTCTCCCCGGAATGCCGCGACGGCGAATCCAGCCGCAGCGTCCCGCGTACAGGTCGCCGAACTTGCCCGCATCGCTGCTGCGCTTCAGATACTTCGCTTCCTCGCTGAACCGGTTGTTGCGCATCGTCATGAGGAGCTTGCCCGATTCCCGCGCGGCGTCCGCCATCTTCTGCACCTCCAGCGCATTGACGGCCTCCGGCTTCTCGCAGAAGACGTGCTTGCCTTTGCGAAGCGCGGCGATCGCGATCTCCGAATGGAACAGGTTCGGCGTGGAGATATCGACGATATCGATCGACGGATCGTCCAGCAGCTCCTGGTAGCTGTCATATACGCGAGCATCCGGGAAATCCTTCGCGATCGCTTCGGCCGCCGCGCGTACCGGATCGCAGAAGGCGACGAGTTCTACTTCCTTTGAAGACAACCATCCCGGCAGATGGGCCATGCGGAAAATCCCGCCGGTTCCGACCGCGCCAACTTTTAACATCGACTATTTCGCTCCTTTAATCGGTTCCAGCGGCGTCTTCGCATGGCCGTACTTCGGATATTCGCTGCCGACCGGCGCAGCCCATTTCACGGCATTGTCGATGACTTTGCGCACTTGCGGATTATAATACGTCGGGTATGTCTCATGGCCCGGACGGAAGTAGAACACTTTGCCCGCGCCGCGGTTATAGCAGCAGCCGCTGCGGAATACTTCGCCGCCTTCGAACCAGCTCACCATGACCAGATCGTCCGGCTGCGGGATGTCGAAGTGCTCGCCGTACATTTCTTCTGCCGGCAGTTCGATATATTCGCCGATTCCTGCAGCGATCGGATGCGCCGGATTCACGACCCAGATGCGTTCCTTCTCGTCCGCTTCGCGCCATTTCAGGTCGCAGGACGTCCCCATCAGCTTGCGGAAGATTTTCGAGAAGTGGCCGGAGTGCAGGACGATCAAGCCCATGCCGTGCAGCACGCGGTTGTAGACGCGCTCGACGATCTCGTCTTGTACCTCGCCGTGCGCAAGATGCCCCCACCAGATCAGTACGTCGGTATTGTTCAATACCTCTTCGGATAGACCGTGTTCCGCGTCGTCCAGCGTCGCGAATTTGATTTCGCCTTGCACGCTCAAGCCTTCGGCGATAGCGGCATGCATGCCTTGCGGGTAAATTTCGCCTACGACCGGGTTCTTCTTCTCGTGGCGGTATTCATTCCAAATCGTAACGTTGATCTTCTGCTGTGTCATCTGTTTCTATTCCTCCTGTAAGGGCATACATTTTGATTTTATTATAAGGAAGCCGGCGTTCGGGATCGATTGCAGATCGGGCGTTTTTTTTACGGTATCCTGTCATCCTGCCTTAGCAACCGTCGATTCGTGCTACAATGGCCTTACGAAATCATACCTTGCCATTCGTTGAAGGAGCACTGCGATGACTGTCGAAATCCAACATGAACATGTCGCCTACCAGAATCCCTTTCTCGCTATCAAAATCTGGCAGATCGACTCGGACCGGGCGCAGAATAAATCGCTGCGGGCGGAGCAGGACGAGCGGAAAACGGCCTTGGCGCCGTGGAATTATCACGATGAAATCGAATTTCTGCTCATACACCGCGGCGAGATGTTCGCCTATTACGGCGATGAACAGTTGATTCTTCGCAAAGGCGACGTCGCCTTGTTCGGGTCGGCCGAGCCCCATATGACGATACAGACGAAGGACAGCCCGCTCAGCTACCTCGTCCTCCAGCTCAATTTGCGCAAATATTGGGATCAAAGCACCATGAACAATATGATGCATTTTGCGGAAACGATCCGGCCGCTGAGCGCGCTCAATTACATATTCGGCGAGAATCGCGAAGCCCGTGCCGGCATTGCCGCGCTGATCCGCGATATATACAAGGAGATGAACGACCGGCAGATCGGCTACGAGCTGGCCGTCTCCTCCCGCATCAAGTCGATGCTGCTGCTGCTCCTGCGCAGCGACAGCCGCAAGATGCTCCACTATCATGATCATCTGCTCTACGAGCGGCTCCGTCCGGCGATCAATTATATCGAGGAGCATGTGGACGAGAAACTGAGCGTCGAGGCGGTCAGCGAACTGCTGAACATGAGCCCTACCCATTTTATGAAAACGTTCAAGAAGGCGCTCGGCATGACCTTCACCGAGTTCGTCGTGTTTAAGCGCATTAAACGCGCGGAGCAATTGCTCTTGACGAGCGATATCAGCATCGCGGACGCCGCCGTCGCCGTCGGCATGTCCAACCTCGGCCATTTCTACCAGCTCTTTAACCGCCTTAACGACTGCTCGCCGAAGCAGTTCCGTGACCGCTTGCGGAGCGATGCCGCGGGACGGGGATAGAAGGAGGAATCGGAGAGACGCGGTAATTCTCCCAGGACACCCCTTCTAGTTTCTGGTAGATTAATAATAAACCTCCCAAAATAACTCGTGGAGCGCAAGAAGGAGACACGAACCGCAATGAAATTTTGGCTGTTGGATTACCATCCCGCCCATGCCCGGTGGGAATTCGAGGATATGGAAGACTTCGAGCGTCTCGCGTTCGACGGGCAGCCGATGCTCGCCTCTTGGATACCGCCAAGGCTGAAATGCGCCTCGAGCAAGAAGCCGACTGATTTTCTCATGCGTCACAACGGTGCCCTGCTCGTAACCGAGAAAGCCGCGAAACTGTTTCAACGTCATCTGCGCCATGGCGAAGCCGAGTTTCTGCCGGTCGAGCATAAGGGCGAAACGCTCTACTTCGTTCATGTCCTTAATATCCCGGATTGCCTCGACGTGCCCAACTGCCTGGAGGAACGAATCGGCGATACGCTGACCGGCTACAAGCAATATGCCTTTCACGAACGTCTCGCTGCGCCGCACGGAATTCTAAGGATCCGGCTCCACGAAGGGGACAGGCTCGTGAATTACCCGTTCGTCGGCGATACGCTGCAAGCCGCCATTTCGGAATCCGACCTCGCCGGCTATCAGCTGCTCGAAATGTGGGATTCGGCCTGCAGCTGGCAGCAGAAGGAGGCCGATTTCGAAGCGATGGTCGAAGCGTCGGACCGCGCGCGGACGAAAAACTTCGATTTCGGAGCGGCATCGCCTTATATGAAGAAGAAGGGCATGACGGTCTACAGCGGCAAGTGGGCGATGCGTCATGATCCGGAGAAAGGACTGCTGATCGGCGACCTGCTCGGGGACGGCACGTACAGCTGGATCGATCCCATGTTTATTCCGCCGATTCTGCTCGGCTTAACTTGGGGAATCAAGGATCCCGAACCGTCTCCGTCCGGCATGCTTGGCAAAATCGCCGGCGTCTTCGCAGGGGGCCGCAAGAAAGCGTAAGTCAAGCTTCTTCGCAGCGGTCTGCGCCGCATTAGGCTCTTGCCGTGCCGCGCCGCAAGTGTAGTGCAGTACCGCATCGTGTCGCGCTGCACCGTATCGCCACGTGCTGCACTTCACCGCGGAGGAGGACTGCACTGCTTCGCCTTGCGCTGCGCAAGGCCAAAAAAAGCGATTCTCACCCGTTTCCGGGCTGAGAATCGCTTTTTCGCTTTTTCAATATCGCTTCGCTTGCATCAAGCTTTCGGAATCGACGCCATGCAGATTTGCGACGAGATGTCCCAACTGTACTTGCCCCGGCTTCCTTCGTACAGAATGACGAAGGCATCCTCCGTCTCGAGCAGCGCCGGGAACCAGATCGCCCCTCCATCCTCCTGCCCCATCGCGCCGCAGCCGAAGATCGGATTGCCCGGATGCGCCTCCCAATGGAGCAGGTCCGTCGAGCGGGCCAGCCCGAAGAAGTCCGGCTCGTCCGCCAAGTACGAGCTGCCGCCGTACATCATGTAATAGCTGTCGCCGTCCTTCATGAGCCGCGCCGTTACGATGGACAAGGCGTCCCAATTGCCCGGCGTTCCTTCGAATATCGGTTGATCCGATACCTGCTCGAAATGAATGCCGTCCCGCGAGCGGGCCAGATAGAGCCGGTACCCGTTATTTTGCAGGAGCTGATAAATCATGTAGACGTGGCCGTCCTTCACGATGACGGCAGGAGCCCGGCCTTCCATGATATTCCCGACCTTGTTGAAATGAACGCCGTCTTCGCTGACGGCAAGGCCGACGCAATCCGGGCCCGCGCCGATCGCGGAATAGTAGACGAATACTCGGCCCTCGAACGCAATTACTGAGGGATCCAGCACATCCTTGCCGTCGAATTCGTCCGGTCCGCCGACATCGACGATCGGCTCGCCATCGTTCAGATCGCGCAGCGCGATCGTGTCTCGCGTCAGGCCCGCGATTTCCGCAACGCCCAGCCGGTCATGCCGTTTGCCGTCCGTATTCGGCTGTATCCCGTTGCCGCGATAATAGAGCAGCTGCTTGCCGTTAAACGTCAGCACGTCGGGGTTCGCGACCCAGACGCTCCGCCACGTATTCCCGCTGGCCGGGATGACGGGATTATGCGCGGAATGATGCCAAGAGAGACAGTTCTGCCGGTAATTGCCGCCAAACAAGTTCCATAGTTGTTCGCTCATCGTCGTGCGCCTCCGTTTCTTGTCTCCCACTATATCGCTGCGGAGCCGGCGGTACAAGGAACGAACGAAACGACTTTTTGGATTTTCGAAACTATATCGCTGCGTCCTAATTGGGTCGGCTTCTTGACTGGATCCGCGATGATGGGCATGTCGGGAGAATTGGATGCTCGACAGCAGACCGCCCGCTTATTGCATCAACGCTTTGACATCGATCCGTAATGATGCTTATTATTGGGGGAGTTAAGGGTTACGGTAGGTTGTGTTTTTGAAACGTCGCCCCCAGGAAGGAAGAGTACCATGCCGCCTCAGGACTTAATCGTTCAAATCCCGCCGCTTCCGCATTTCCTGACCGCGGGTTCGGATGTATTCCTGCCCGGCAGCCGTCATGTGGAACGGCAAATGATCGGCGTGTTCGATTTGATCGTCGTCTCTAGCGGGGCGCTGTTCATGGGGGAAGCCGGGGAAGACATCCGCATCGGAGCCGGTCAAGCGCTCGTTCTGCGACCGGACCTGCATCACTATCCGACGAAGCCGTGCGAGGAAGCAACGCATTTCTACTGGGTCCACTTTCAGGCGCATGCGCCATGGACGACGCATGACGAGCATGCTACGCTGCCGTTCTCTTCTCAGCAGCGAAGCACGGAGCGATTGCGCCCCGGCGACTTCGGGCGGCAATACGACTTGCGGCTGCCGTGCTTCATCACGCTGCCGGATCCGCAGGAGGTATATGCCGATATCGAAGGACTGCTCGCGCTGGACGCCCGGTCCGATCTGACCGGCAGCTGGAAGCAGCAGACGGTCTTCCACAATCTGCTGTTCCGCTTATGCGGAGAAGCGCAGCAAGGCCGTACGGATTCCGCGGCCATCCAGCTTGCGGAGCGTACGGCTTCGTTCCTCAAGGCAAATTACCGCCAGACCGTCACGAATGAACTGCTGCGCACCGAATTGAATTATCATCCGATCTATATCACGCGATGCATGCGCGCCGTCTTCGGCCGCACGCCGAACGAGTACGTGAACGAATACCGCCTGGAGCAGGCGAAGCTGCTCCTGCTTACGACGGACAAGCCCGTAGCCGATATCGCGGCGTCCGTCGGCTTCGAGGACCCGGCCTACTTCGCGCGCCGATTCGCCAAAGGCGCCGCCATGAGCCCTTCGGCGTACCGGAAGCAGTTTGAGGTTGGCGGGGGATAACGGTGGATAACGGCTGCCTATCCTCCCGTGCCCAACCAGCCAGGCTAATGGCGCACTCGCGGCTTCCGATGAGCGCTCCCCTCATGCAGGAATAATAACAATCTGAAGCGAATTTTAGATTGGGTAATTATTCCATATTATGAGGAGGCTGCGACATGGATCAAACACGCGGTCAATTGTTTACGGGTGATTTAACCAACGCCACGATCGAAAATGCCAGCTTGAATGAGACAACCATCAAATTCGCGAACATGAAGAACGCCCAATTCCTTCATGTCGACTTCACGGGCTCCACGGTTCGAGCAAGCAATCTATCCGAAGTGAATGTGGAAGGGAATGCATGGTGGGGGATGCGCATGAATGCGTGCGATGTGTTCGACATGCAATTTAATGCCGGGATATTGGAAGGCGCTACAGTCTCCAACTCGCATCTTGTCCATCTAACGATTGATAACTGTGTCATCGATGGCCTCGTTATCAATGGTGTCTCTATCAAGGAATTGATCGAGAACCATCCCGATTACCGACTTCATGCGGAGTCGGTTCCTAGCAGGACACGTTATGACGAATCCAGAAATCGGCTAAACGAATAGCTTCGTTTAGCCAGAAACCAGCAAAGCCGCCCCATAAGGCGGCTTCTCCTACAACAGCTTCGACATCCTAAAATTATCTAATCGCACACTATTCCGCTCAACGGTCTGCGCCCGCTCAACCCGGTATCCGCGGCGTTCGAAGAACGGCCTCGCCGTAATGCTCGCTTCCGTATCCATCTCCGGCAAGCCAAGCTCGCGCGCATCGGATTCGAGCTTGTTCACCAGCATCGAAGCGATTCCGCGCCGCTGATAATCCTTGTGGACATACAGCCGATCCAGATGGCCGGCGTTCGTCATATCGGCGAAACCGGCGATTACTCCGGCCATTTCGGCAACATAGCTCCGATTGCGAACCATCGATTCCTGCCATGCCTCCGCCCGCTGCGCCTCTTCTCCTCTCGGAGCCCAGGCATCCAGCTGCTCCTGCGCGTAGTCCCGTTTGTTAACGGCATGCACCGTTTCGTAGAACAGCGAGACGATGCGAGCGGCGTCGGACGCGTGGAATTCCCGGATAACAATGCTCATTTCCGCACTCCTTTCGCGTTCATTTTTTGCAAAATCCTACCTATACCATAATTGTCCAGTTAGAAGCGCCAGCCGGCGCTCCGCCGCTGCTTGAATCACTTGATAAACATGAATATTACCAGCCCAAGCTTTCAAACCACATATGGCCGTGGTCTCTCTCCACTGCCAAGCGGATATAACCAATGATGTTCTCCGGCAATTCGCGCAAGTGAAACCATGTCAGTTCCTCGCATTTATGCGGTTCCATATTCGTGATCTCTCCTTGCCACGCGCGAACCTTCAAGTAGAAATCGATCCACTCCGAGCTGACGTTCTTCCGATGGACAACGCCCACGACATCCAAGTCGTCCGGCAAAATGTCCACGCCCGCTTCTTCCTTCGCTTCCCGAATCGCAGCGGATTTCACTTCCTCGTTGCCGTCGATTCTTCCGGCCACGACGCTCCACTTGCCGTCTTCGAAGCCGGTGTTCTGCCTTTTCAAGAGCAGTACGCGCTCATCCTGGTAGAAGAGCAGATGAACGGCGCCGTAAAATAGCGGTGTTTTCATGTTAAGCAGGCTCCTCCGATCTTCCCATGCCGATACGATTAGAAGCGATCCCGGCCAAAGGGCCGAAATCGCTTCGTATAGGCTAATGCTATTAAATAATCCAATCCGCCACGAACTCCTGCTGCAGCTCCTGCGGCCGCCGCCCTTTAAATACGAGTTCCGGACTTCTCACGCTGACTTTGGTGCCGCTTGGAACGGATACGGTGATGAAGGCATTACTGCCGATGACGACCCCTTCGCCGATGACCGTCTCCCCGCCCAGTATGGAAGCACCGGAATAGACCGTCACTTCATCCTCGATCGTAGGGTGGCGCTTCACGCCGCGCAGGCTTTGACCGCCCCGCGTGGATAGCGCACCGAGCGTGACGCCTTGATAAATTTTAACGCCATTGCCGATCGTCGTCGTTTCGCCGATAACTACGCCCGTTCCGTGGTCAATGAAGAAATGGTTGCCGATCGTCGCTCCCGCATGAATATCGATGCCCGTTTCGCTATGCGCGTATTCCGTCATGATTCTCGGAATGAGCGGCACGGAAAGCTTGTAGAGCTCATGCGCCAACCGATAAATGCTTACGGCAAAAATGCCGGGGAAGGAGAAGATGACCTCGCTTGTCGTCTCTGCGGAAGGGTCGCCCGTGAAAGCGGCTTGGACGTCGGTCGCTAGGATGCAGCGAAGCTCCGGGATTTTGCTTAGGAAGGCATCGATAATGGCATCGGCCTTGGCATCGGCATCCAAGACGACATCGTTATTCTCGAGCGCTTGATGCCTCAGCACGCGCGTGATCTGCTCATGCAGCTTCTCATGAATGCTTAGCAGCAGGTTGGCAATATGGTACTCGATCGTGTCGTTAACAAGATTCTGCTTGCCGAAATAGCCTGGAAACAGCAGCTCTCGCAGCTGATGGATGACTTCAATGATCGTGTCTCTGTTGGGCAAATCCTTGGCATCCAGTAGAATCGTATGCGATTGCTCTCTATAGCTGTTGGAAATCGTCGACACGAGGCCGCCGATCTGCTTGTGAAACATGTTGCGCTCACCCTTTCAACTTCAATCCTGTAGACTCCTATAAACTATACGCCTAATAAGGGAGCTGTTCAACGGTTTTTGAAAGAGGAGACCGCCGCCAAAGTCAACCAGCCGCAGTCGCTTCCGGTCTGGTGCGCGATTCGCATCATTCCTCGTATGCATCCCCGAGCGGCTCAAACCCCTCGTCCAGCCAGTACCAATACTGCCCTTTGTTCGCCAATAACCGTTCCAACAGCTCGGTAAACGACCTTGCGATCACTGGCGTATTCCCGACGAGGCCATGCGTTTCATGGAAGCTGTCGTAGCATTTGCCGCACCGTTCCGGAGCCAAGTCGATCGTGAAGTAATCGCCGTTGCCGTCGTCCGCTGCGATATACCACTGCGCTGAAATATCGTCCTCGCAACGTTCTCCGACAATGACGGGATTGGCAGGCTCGAACTCCTCGGGCGGCACGATATTAACGGAGTAATCCGCAAACTGATACAGCGTAACGCCTCCGCACAAGGCATAAAACGTCCGCACATCCTCAGGCAAACGCAAATGTTCGTCGGTTGCCGGCAGCCCGCTCGGAGGGAGTACGATACAATCCGGCGTCATCCTTATTCTGGCGATCAGCTCTTCCATGCTCATAAGACCATGCGCCTCCTGACAGTATTCTCCTCTTCAGCATAACATGCGGATCGCATCTGTTCGGCCCTTATTTTTCCAATTTAATGGCTTATGCGATCAAAAAATACGATTCCGGCTCTTCGACCGGAATCGCTCTAGCGCCGCTCGACAGCTCGAGCGCGCCTCTTCGTACGCCACTTTGTATGATTTTTCGTACAAAACACTGGCGACAAGCTGCCTCGCACGCTACTTTGTACGATTTTTCGTACAAACGGAGCTTCGCAACTTATGCCATCAATCAAAAAAAAGAGCTGTAAGTTAACGCCGCTAATTATGGCCATTAACGTACTGCTCCTTCTTTTGTTTGAATTCCGAAGCCGCCCAAGCCTGCAGCCTCTTCCTCTAGAACCGGTACAGCTGCCGGTCTTCCGCTTCGCGCATCCACACCTGCATGAATCCCGCTTCCCGGTTATCCCACGCATAGTACGGCGTAAGCGAACACGCCTTGCCCTCGGATGTTTGACCACGCAGCGCAGTCACCCCGCCAAGCAGCTCTTCGCGATGCTCGATCGCAAACGGCGCGCCCGCGGACAGCGCGAACTCGTCATAGGCCAGCCCGTCATTGCCGGCCCCCTCGGCGCAGTACACGACCGGCCCGCGCTGGAACGCGACTCGTCCCCGGTTCGCTTCCACCTCCGGACGCGAGCGGATCGCTTCGACGGGCATGTCGAGCTCAAGCAGGACGGTGTCTCCCGGCATCCAGTGGCGATTCAAGACGATGTATCCCTTGTCCGTCTTCGTATCGGCACCTCCGCCAATCCGGTCGTCTCCTTGAAGCGATACCCGGTACCCTCGGCACCAGCCCGGCACGCGCAGCCGAACCGCGAACTTGCCCGCCTGTTCCGGCAATATCGTAATCGCGACGCGCCCGTCCCACGGGTAAGCCGTGGATTGCAGCACCTGCACCTTGCCGCCGCCCGCCGCATTCGCCGCGTTGATCGTCGTTTCGCTGTTCATGTATTGATTAATAGCAATTCCGTCCTCCGTGACGGCATACGCGTATTGACCGATGGCCGGCAGGAACCGGGCCAGATTCGTCGGGCAGCAAGAGGTGTGGAACCACTCCACCCGATGGTGTTCGCCCTTGGAAGCGAGCGGATTCACGTAGAAGAATTTGTCGCCGGAGAGCGAGATGCCGGCCAATGCGCCGTTGAACATCTCCCGCTCCACGAGATCCGCGTATTTCCCGTCGCCGTGCAGCAGGTTCATCCGATGGTTCCAGAAGGCCATCGCGATGGCTGCGCACGTTTCGCAATACGCCGATTCATTGGGCAGATCGTAATCGCTCGTGAAGCCCTCGTTATGCTGCGAAGGCCCGATGCCGCCCGTCACGTACATGTTCCGTTCGGCCGTATGCGCCCACACCCGGTCCAGCGCTTCGATATACGCCGCGTCGCCCGAAGCCAGCGCCACGTCCGCCATCGCCGTATACAGATACATCGCCCGCACCGCATGCCCTTTCACTTCCCGGATATCCCGAACCGGCACGTCATCCTGGCAATAGGCCGGCCCCCATTCGGGCTTATCCCAGATCGCCCCGACCCCATGGCCATGGCCGCGCTCCTCCAACAGCCAGAGCGCGAGCTTCCAATAGCGCTCTTCCCCCGTTGCCCGGAACAGCTTCACGAGAGCCAGCTCGATCTCCTCATGTCCTTCGGCCCAGTGGCGTTTGCCCGGACCGAACAGGGCATCGTAATGGTCGGCCAGCCGGCATGCGACATCGAGCAGCCTGCGCTTGCCCGTTGCTTGGTAGTAGGCGACCGCCGCCTCGATGAGATGGCCGCCATTGTACATTTCATGCTTTTCCATGTCCGTCCATTTGCGTTCCGGCGCTTCGATCGTGAAATACGCGCATAAGTACCCGTCCGGTTCCTGCGCGGCTTCGATCAGCCCGATAATACGGTCGATCTCCGCCTCCAGCTCGGGGTCGCGGTCCGTCATTAAAGCGTACGCAGCGCCTTCCAGCACTTTGTATACATCCGAATCGTTATAGTAGATCCCTTCGAATTTGCCTTCCTGCAAACCGCCGGCCACCGCGAAATTCGCGATGCGGTTCGTTTGCTCGCATTGGTCCAGACAGACGCTGATCGTCACGTTCTTCAGCACCTCGAGCCGCGGACGCCAGAACGCATCATTGATATTCACGCTGGAGAACGGTACGCCCTGCCAGCCCTTCACCGGATTATTCACTATCGACATGCTTGCATGCCTCCTCAGCTTATAAAGTTGTACGCGTTAACCTTTCAATCCCGTGAGCGTAATTCCTTCCAGGAAGTAGCGCTGGCCGATTAGAAATACGACGACGCAAGGCATGACGACGGCCGCCGAAGCCGCCATGAGCAAATCCCACTGCGCGGTATAGCTTCCTTGAAACATTTGCAGGCCGAGCGCAAGCGTGAAATGGCTGTCGCTCTTCAAGTAAATCAGCGGTCCCATGAAATCATTCCACGAGCCGAGGAACGTGAACAGCGCGACCACGATGACGGCGGAACGGCTGAGCGGCAGCAGAATGCGCCAATAAATTTGAAAATAGTTCGCGCCGTCCACGAACGCCGCCTCGTCGAAATCCTGCGGAATCGTCAAGTAAAACTGGCGCAGCAGGAAGATATTGAAGATGCCGCCGCCGAAATACGCCGGAACGATCAGCGGATAGAACGTATCGTAGAAGCCGAGCGTCTTCCAGCCGAGAAAGCTCGGAATGAGCGTGACCGCCCCCGGCAGCATCATGGCCGACATGAGAATCGCGAAGACCATGTCGCGCCCCTTCCACCGGATACGCGAGAACCCGAACGCCGCGATTGTGCTCGATACGACCGTTCCCAGCAGGACGCCGACGACGATGATGAGCGTGTTTTTGAAGAAAGCGCCGAACGGCACGACCGTCATCGCGTTCTTGAAATTATCGAAGTGGAACGGTCTTGGTATCCACTCCGGCGGCATGATGAAGATTTGCGACAAGTCCATGACGGAGCTGCGAAGCAGCCAGACGAACGGCACGATGAACATCACGGATACGATTAGCAGGGCGACATACCCTGCGGCAAGCTTCAGCCTGGATTCTCTCATGTTCGTTCCCCCTCGTAGTGCACCCAGGATTTCGAGGTTTTGAATACGATCGCCGTGAAGACCAGGATGATGATGAAGAGCACCCAGGCCAGCGCCGAAGCGTACCCCATCTCCGTGTCCCGGAAGGCGGTCCGCCACAGGTAGAACACGAAGAACAAACTCTTGTTATTCGGTCCGCCCTGGGTCAGAATGTACGCCTCGCTGAACACCTGGAAGGAGCCGATGATCGTCATGATCGTGTTGAAGAAGATCGTCGGCGTCACCATTGGAATCGTAATATGCCGCAACTTGTGGAACCAGCCGCCGCCGTCCACGTCGATCGCTTCGTAATACTGTTTCGGAATGCCGGACAATCCGGCTAGAAAGATGATGACAGTACCGCCGATCCCCCACAAGGTCGTGAGGACGATGGACGGAATGACGCTGCCTTCCCCGAACAGCCAGCTGCTTGTCGGAAGATGCAGCTTCTGCAGCACGTTGTTGACCAAGCCGAGATCGGGGTTCAGCAGCCATAGCCAAATCATGGAGGAAGCCACCGCCGGGACGATGCTCGGCAAGTAAATGATGGTCCGGAACACGGAGCGTCCCTTCACGTTCATATTCAGCAGAAGCGCCAGGATGAACGAGATGATAATGACCGCCGGCACGCGCAGAACGACGAAATAGAACGTCGTGCCGAGCGACTGGTAGAACAAGTCGTCCTCGCCGGAGAACAGCTTCGCGTAATTGTCGAATCCGATAAAATCCGTGCCTTCTTTGAAGACGTTATAGTCCGTCAAACTTAAGTAGAAACTCGCGATCATCGGGCCCAAGGTGAAGATTAGAAACCCGAGTATGGCCGGGGACGTGAATAGTAAGCCGTAAAACAACGCTTTGCGCTCTCTTGCATTCTTCCTCTTCCGAATCGCTTGCGTATCAAGCGCCGATTGTCTATCCAGAGCCGGAGCTTCCATGCCGACTACCTCCTGTCTATGAAAGAGGACAGCGTTCTTGGGCAAGAACCGCTGTCCTCCATGCCTGTCATCTATGCTTGTCGTCCATGCCCGGCATCCGCGCCAATCATCGGTGCATGTTGCCCGCGGCTGCGGACGGCCTTGGCCTTAATTGACGTCGCGGCGTCCTTGGACTTGTTCCTGCGCCTTCGCGGCGACGGCGTCCAGCGCCTCCTTGGCCGACTGCTTGCCAAGCCATACTTTATCCAAAGCGGGATTGATGACATCCATGATTTTGTTGAAGTTCTTCACGTAGGCCGTCGGGGTCGGATGGCTGTGGTTCAGCAGGACATCGATGACGGCTCCTTTGTAGCCGGACGGTCTGGACGGGAGGTTCTCTGTCCATTTGGCCAGCTTATCCGCATCCGTATACCAATCCTTATGGGAAGGCATCCAGGTGCCGGCCGTCAGCATATCCAGCGAAGCGTCGGGGTCCAGCAGCGCTTTCGTCAGCTCCCAAGCTTCCTGTGGATGCTTGGTGGACTTGAAGATCGAGAACATGCCGCAGACGACGGTCGTCACCGGCTGCTTCATGACCGGCAGCGCGCCCACGTTGTAATGGAACTTGGACTGCGCCAAGCTCGCGGTTGCCCATTGCCCGTCGAAGGCCATGGCGACCTTCTTCGTTTGGAGCGCCACGTTCGTGCCCGGAATGTTCTTCGCTTGCAACGGGGACGGCGCAACGTGGTACACATTGATCAGATCGGCCAGCTTCTGCAGCGCCTCGACCGCTTCCGGCTGGTTAAGGCCCAGCGTCTTGCCGTCGGCCGAGAGGAAATCCCCGCCGTTGGAATAAATAAAGTTGCTGTAAACGCCCCACCACGTCGGCAGGTTGATGCCGAATTGCTTGATGTTCTTCGGATCGAACCCTTCCTCCGACGCGTTCCGGCCTTTGCTGTCGACGGTCAATTTCTTCGCGACGTCCACGAATTGTTCCCATGTCCACGCTTGGGCCGGATCGGCCGGCGGCGGCGTCAAGCCCGCATCCTTGAAGACGTCTTCGTTATAATACAGCACGAACGTTTCCGGTCCCGGCCCGATGCCGATCACATTCCCGGGCTCCGAGGAGTACGTAATGTTCGGCACGAGCGCATCCGGCGTGATTTCCCCGTCATTGTCGAGGTAATCCTGCAGATTCAGGAACTTGCCCTGCTCCGCCAGCGGATAGGCGATCGTGGCCGATTCCATCATGGCCACGTCCGGCTCGTCGTTGCCCGCGACCATCGTGGTCAGCTTCGTATCGTAATCCGCGGTAATCGCTTGAAAATCGACTTTGATATTCGGATGGGCTTTCTCGAACTTGGCGATGGCGAGTTTGTACGCCGCGACTTCGTCCGGCGCGCCCCATCCGGTAAGACGCAGCTTGACCGGCTCCCCGCTTCCGGCGTTCGCCGTTCCCGCATCCGCGTTGTCCGCGCCTGCTTCGTTCGTGCCGCCATTGCCCTGGGCGGCGTTCGTGTTTCCGCCGGCGTCCGACTTCGTGCAGCCGGACAGCACGGTCACGGCCGCCACCAGCAATACCAGGAGCATGGAGACCAGCTTCCATTGATTTCTGAACATGATAAGAGCCCCTCTCTGCATTCATCCTCATTGGCTCATAGCTGCAGTCTATGATGGTTTAATTGTAAGAGACGGACAGCGCTTTCAAAACCCGAGCATTTCTAGAATGGTGGACTATTATTGGGTGTTGTGCGACAGGTGGATCACGACGCTCGTCCCGCCGCCCGGCGCGGAGCGAATTTGAATGCCATAGACATCGCCGTAGGCCATCCGAATGCGCGAGATCGTGTTCTTGATGCCGACGGAAGCGGATTCCTTGTACAGAATCGCGTCGATCCCTTCCTTGCTGATGCCTCTTCCGTTGTCGCGGATTTCGAAATACCGGCTTGCGCCCTCCGTCCAGCCGCGGATCGCGATTCGTCCGCCTTCCTCCATCTGGCTGAATCCGTGCAGGATCGCATTCTCGACGAAAGGCTGAAACAGCAGGCGCGGCAGCTTCTCCTCGAACAGGGAAGGCTCGATCTCGTAGCTGACGCTGAATTTGCCTTCGAACCGGGCACTCATGATGTAGAAATAATTCTTCATCCATTCCATCTCCTCCGACAGATGGACCGCCCCCCATTCCTTGCGGGACGTATAGTGCAGCATGTTGGAGAGGCAGACGAGCATCTTGCTCAATTCCTTCTGGTTGTTCTCGATCGCGGTCCAGTTCATGATATTGAGCGTATTGTACAGAAAATGCGGGTTCATCTGCATGTTGAGCGCATGAATCTCCGCTTCCTTCTCCTTCAGCTTGATCTCGTAGTTTTCCTTGACCAGCATCTGAATACGGTCGTTCATCCGGTTGAACCGCTGTGTCAGCAGCCCGAATTCGTCGTTTCTGGCGACGTCGACGCGGGTGTGGAAATCGCCTTCGCCCACCGATCGCATGGCGCTCATCAGCTTCTTGATGGGACCGATGATCCGGCCGAGAATGAAATACGCGAACAGCAGCGCGACGCCGCTCAGGACAAGCGCGCTGACGATCGTCGTCGTGCGGATGATGGGCACAAGATTGCTGACGAGCGCGGATTGCGGGGTAATGACGACCGACAGCCAGCCCGTCACTTCGGACTGGTCGAAGCAGACGATTTGATTGCGCCCGTTCAGCTTCAGCCGCTGCGTGCCGCTCCCCTTGGCGCGGAACGCCTCGATCCAATCCTGCTTATAGCGCTTCGTGACCTGCGCCTTGTCGCTGGACGCCACGACGATATTGTCGGGATTCAGCACCATGTAAGTGGAGCCGGCAGGAATGCTCTGCTCGAACAGCTCGTCCAGCACGGTGGACTTGTAGCTGATCGTCAGCACGGGCCGCTCGACGTTCGGCTTCAGTTTCACGAGCGTGCTGTCGTCCATGTGGGAGAAATTGAGCATCCGGGTCGCGGAGAATAAGTAGCGGTATTCGATCGTCCCCTTCTTCAACCAAGGCTGGTTGAACATGTGAATGAAATCGTAGGTCGGGTACCAGACCATCTTCCCCGCCGCCTGTTCGGCTTCTTTATAAATCTCCGATTGCGCGGGATCGCCTTGCGGCATCGAACGCGACGTGCCGAAGCTGAAGTACGTGGTCCACAGCTGCGCGGCGTAGACGTCTTCGTTCTGGGAAAAATATTTGCTCAAGATCGTAGATACTTGGCGGTCGGCAGCCACGAGCTCCTCTTCGTTGGCGGGATTCAGGTTGTTGAAAATTTGAAATAAGTCCTTGTCCACGAATAAAGCCCGGCTATTCTGTTCCGCAAGGCCAAGCTTCGTATCGATCACTTCATCGTTCTTCTTCACGACGGCGTATACGTTCTTCTGGGCCTGCTCCGTAACGACGTTCAAGCTCGTCCGGTAGAACAGCGTGCCAAGCACGAAGAGCGGCAGCGCGATCAGAACCAAGTAACTGAGCAGCAGCCTTGCCCGAAATGTCATGCTTCTCCCTCATTCCCGGATGACTTCGATTCCATATGCTTGTAAGCCTCGGGAGACAGCCCGACCTGCCGCTTGAACATGCGCGTGAAATATTTCGTATCCCGGTAGCCGCACTGCTCCGCGATCTCGTAGATTCTGAGCTGTCCGGCGCCAAGGAGCTCCTTGGCCCGCCGCATCCGCGTTTCCGTGAGATGATCGGAGAACGAACGCCCCGTACGGCTCTTCATTAACGTGCTGAAATACGAAGCGTTGAAATGAAAACGATCGGCCGCCATCTCCAGCGTCACGTCTTCGCGGTAATGCTCCTGGATCCAGCACAAGCATTGCTCGATAATCAGCTCGCTGCGGCCTTGCTTCCGCGCATTCAGCGACCGGTGCACCTCGTTCAAGCGCAGGAGCAGCAGCTCAATGAGCGCTCCGCTGCTGACGCATGCCGGAATACCGGATACGGCCGTTTCGGTGAGAACGCTTCCAAGTTGCCGCTCGACGATGTCTTTGGTTCGGCTCTTGATCTTCATGATCGTCAAGGCCGCGTAATCCTTCATCAGCTTAGGGTCGGCATGTCCGGATGCCGCGAGCTCTTGAAAAGCAGCCCGGCACAGCGCCTCGGCAGCTGCCGGCGACGGCTCCTGCAGCGCTTCGAACAGCTGCTCCCCGTCCAGCCGGAAGATGGCCGCGGGCGCCGGAAGCAGCTCCGCCCCGTTCACGATCCCCTGCCATTCGTCGTGAAACGCATAGGCCAGCGCGGTTTGCGCCTGCAGATATAGATTCGGTATACGCGCGGCGCCCGTGTCCGGCTCGGCCGGGAAGACTGCGGCCCCGATGCCGTGAGACAGGCGCAGGTCGGGCTGCCGGGACGCCGACAGCGCCAGCAGCACTGCGCGAATGCCGCGGTTCAGTTCGTTCAGCTCGGCTGCAGATATCGGCACGGGCCGGCGAAGGCGCAGCGCCGTGACGATCCGGATGTTCTGGCCGGGTTCGGTCTGCAGCGGCCAAGCGCAGGCTTGGCCGAATGCCGCTCCCGCCTGCTCCAACTGACCGGTCAGCGATTGGAGCAGCGACGGCAGAAGCGCCTGCTGATCGTTCGCATCGTCCGCATCGTTCGTCCCGCTGCCGATTTCCGTCACGATGAGGGCATCGACCTCGCGCAGCAGCGCCCAGTCCGCAAGCTCTTCCCGCTCCTCCGGCGGCAAATCGCCGCTCAGCCACAAGTGGAGCAGGCGGCTCCGGTAGGCGGAAGAAGCGAGCCGCAGCCGCTGCTTCAGTTCGGCGGACTCGCCCCGTTCCTTCTCCTCCATCGCGAGCTGGTGCTCCAGCCGCTGCAGCAGCTCTTCGACTTTGTCCGCATCGATCGGCTTCAGCAAATAATCGCATGCGCCATGCCGGATCGCGGTCTGGGCGTAATCGAACAGATTGAACGCGGATACCATGACGATTTTCGTCCGGATGCCCTCTTCGGCCACCAGCTTCAGCAAAGCAAGCCCGTCCATGTTCGGCATTTGAATATCGCTGAGCACCACGTCGGGCAGCTCCGATCGAATGCTTGCGAGCGCGACTTCCCCATCCTTGGCTACCGACACCTGCGCATGCGGCCGCATCGTCCGGATCATCGCAGCCATCCCGCGCAAATGCCGTGGTTCATCGTCCACGATGAGAATGTTCATAGCGTGCTCCTCCCTGCCTGTCAGACGGATATTTTCCTTCTACACTACTACGTCATCGGAGCCTTGAATAGAGGGGCCGATCAGTTCCCGCGTGCTTGTCGCCTGCCTGTCACCTGCTTGCCGCCCGCTTCGGCAATCATCCGCAGCTCCGTGCATAATCGGCCGTTCGTTCCACATACTACCATTTTGACAAAGGGATGCTTATCACGAAGAACGGAGGACTATCGCCATGCGCTTCAAAGACGTCTTCTCCATCATCGGCCCTCCGATGATCGGACCGTCGAGCTCGCATACCGCCGGTGCCGCGCGCATCGGACGGGCGGCCAGGCAGCTGTTCGGACGGCTGCCGCAGCGGGCCGACGTGATTTTCTACGGCTCGTTCGCCGCAACGTACGAGGGACACGGAACCTATGCGGCCGTCGTCGGCGGGCTGCTGGATATGGCGACGGACGACGTCCGGCTGCCGGATTCGCTGGACATTGCAATGCAGGAAGGCATGCAGCCCGAGGCCATAACGGGAAAAGGCTTATACCCCCATCCCAATACGGCTGAGCTTCATCTGTACGAGAATTCGGAAGACGAGGAGCCGGCCTTCACGCTCGTCGGCACCTCCATCGGCGGCGGCAATATCGAAATCGTCAGCATCGACGGTTTCAAGGTGAAAATGACCGGCAATTACCCGACCCTCGTCATCCAGAACGCGGATGCTCCGGGCATGATCGCCATCGTCGCGCGGCTGCTGCAGCATCATGGAATCAACATCGGGACGATGACCGTCGATCGCAAGAGCCGCAGCGGCGAGGCGATGATGGTGCTGGAAACGGACGAGGATTTCCCGCCGACGCTGCGGGGCGAACTCGCCGCCTATGCCGAAATTCATACGGTCCGTTTCGTTCATATCACTTGAGGAGGGGGAAATTCCATGCATTTTCGCACGCTGCGGCAGCTGTCCGAACAAGCGGAAGCGGCCGGATTGTCCATCGGACGGTACATGCTGAAGGAGCAGGCCGAAGAGACCGGCAAATCGCCGGAGGAAGAGTTTCAACAAATGGCGGCGTATTACGGGATTATGAAAGAAGCCGTTCAGCGCGGCTTGACGGAGGATACGACATCCCGCAGCGGACTGACCGGCCAGGATGCCAAGCGCATCATGGCTTATCGGGAGGCGAAGGACAGCTTGCTCGGCGCAGATGCGAGTCTCGCGATGGGGTACGCGCTGGCCGTCTCCGAGGTCAACGCCTCCATGGGCCGCATCATCGCGACGCCGACCGCCGGCTCCTGCGGCATCATTCCCGGCGTATTCCTCAGCTGCCAGGAGCGTTTCGGCTGGAGCGACGAAGACATGACGTACGGCTTGTTCGCCGCAGGGGCCATCGGATACGTGATCGCCAACAACTCGTTCGTCTCTGGCGCGGAAGGCGGCTGCCAGGCCGAAGTCGGCTCGGCGATCGGCATGGCCGCCGGCGCGCTGGCGGACGTGCGCGGCGCGAAGCCGACGCAGGCGATCCATGCCGTCGGTCTGGCGCTCAAGAACTCGCTCGGGCTCGTCTGCGATCCCGTCGGCGGACTGGTAGAGGTGCCCTGTATCGTACGCAACGGCTTCGGGGCCGTGACCGCGCTGGCCGCGGCCGACATGGCGCTCGCCGGCGTGCGCAGCGTCATCCCCTCCGACGAGGTGGTGCAGGTCATGCTGGAGGTTGGCTCCGCCATGCCGGATACGCTGCGCGAAACCGCCGGAGGCGGACTGGCGCAGACGCCGACGGGGAAGCGGATCATGGAGGATTTGAGGAGGAAGAAGAAATAGCGGCGCCGCGCGCCGCGCCAAGCGGTACGGTTTGCTCGGTTGAGAGAACAAGCGGTGCAGCATTCCAGCCTTATAACCGTAACGGCTGTCTTCAAAATGCTTCTGGACCAGACTTTACTGAACATTCAATCTCCTGTCGGCCTGCCCTTCTTGCCGAACTCGCTGTATTGGACTTGAATCCGGTTTTCCGGCCGGCTATCGACGGTGTACAGCACGAGCAGAAAGGACCATTCCATCGGCTTCATCACTATGAATACCGCATCCGCCGCAAGCTTCGAACGAATCTGCCGGCTCACCGGATAGCCGTACGTGTCATATAGCCGGCGGATCGTCCGATGGCAGGCGGGCATGTACTGTTCCAGCACGTTTTCGAACGCGTTGGCGATCATCAGCTGGCGGTTCGCGGTAATGGCCGCGCCGTGCCGGATTCCAGCCCGAAGCGGCTTCACCACGCGCCGATGCCCGCGGGCCGCGACGGTACACAGATAATGACCGTCTCCCCCCACCATTTCCGGCGGCGGCGCCGGCAGTCTCGACAAGTGAAAGCCGCTCGTAGCCAGAAACGCCTGCACGACGCTGTCCGGCCGCTGCCCGAACAAGACAAGCAGCAGCTGAATGACAAGCTGAACAGGGAATAATAACGCGAACCACAGCGCCGGAACCCTCCGGCGGCGCATCATAAAGCGATGAAGAAACGTTTTATAGTAAAGATGAAGTGAATCTCAATAAACCCATTAACATAGAAGAGGCAGCCGCATGATACCGGCTGCCTCTTCGCGGTCCAAGACCAGTTGGATTCATTCGTGCGACGTCACGGTTATTCCTAGCTTGCGAGCCATCCAAGATGTTGTGCTCGCCTGCAGAACGATGGTCAGCATCACCGCCATGAACGTGACGGATGAGATGACGTTTGCATGCTTGACTCCCAATCCCGCGAGCATGCCGGCCAAGGCAGCAGGAATGACGCCCGTTTCCCGCACCCACATCATGAACGCCATTTCCTTCAGCGTCCAACGGCTCTTGACGTCCGGAAGCGCGCATAGCAAGACGGCTATAGGCCGGGCAACGAACATGAGGACGATAATCGCCAGTACGCTCTGCCAGAGATATTCAGCCATTACACCGAAATCGACCTGGCTCCCTAGCAAGATGAAGATCAGCATCCGCAGAAGCACGGTCATGTTGTCCAGGTAATGACCCATTTCCTCTTGTTTATGCCCCATGTGCAAGTTGAACGAGCTCGAGTTGCCCCATATCAAGCCAGCCGCGAAAGTAGCCATATAGCCGCTGACATGCAGCATTTCGCCGACCGCATACGCGCCGATCGCCGTCCCTAGCATGGCGATGGTGGTATAGTCCCGCAAGAGCCCGAACCGAAAGTGCGATACCGCGAATGAGACCGCGTATCCCAGCGCGCAACCGACCGCAATCCCGCCTAAGCCCGTTTTCAGAAAATCGAGCGTTATGGAGCCCGCATCCAGTGCGGACTTGCCGGTAGCCGCCGCGAGGAGCGCAAAAGTAAGAATCGAGCCCGTCGCATCGTTGAAGGCCGATTCGCTTTCCACCGTTTCGCGCACGCGCTCCCGAATGCGAACCTGCCGAAAAACCGGAATAATGGAAGCCGGGTCCGTCGAAGCGATAACGGCCGCGCACAGAAATGCGTACAGCCACTCCAAACCAAATAACCAATGGATGGCCGTACCTACTACGGCGACCGTAACAAGCACGCCTGGAACGCTCAATAGCCCTACGGTCCACCCGACCTGCCTCAGTCCATGCAACCGGATGTTGCGTCCGCCGTCGAACAAAATCAATACGGAGCCCGTGATTAGTATCAACTGATTGGTTAGCGAGCTGTCGGATTCATGAATCCAATGAAGCCCCGGACCGATCAGCATGCCTGCAAGGATGAATAGCGCAACATCCGGCAAATGCAGTTTCTTCGCAAGCGTGCCCGCGATCATGCCCGTCCCGATTACGATTAGCAGAAGCTGCATGAGATACCCGATAATTTCGGTTGTGCTTGTTTCCACGTTAATGACACTTCCGCTTCTGAGGAAAGATTATTTCGACGCATACCCTCTTCGTTATGGATGGCCACGATGCTGCAGCCGATACGCCCGCCAAGACTGGAACCGAACCGCCCGTCCCCTATCCGATCGTAATCTTGCCTTCGGGATATCTGAATAAGGCTCTTTCTTGGCGCGGTCTTAAAGCGTAAGCAAGCGTCAACGGTCCCAGTCTTCCCACAAACATCATAAGGATAATCAATGTTTTGCCGATCGTTGTTAGCTCAGGCGTTATGCCGAGCGTCAAACCGACCGTAGCGAATGCCGAAGTGGTTTCAAACAAAATTTTGATGAACGCCTGGTCTTCCGTCGTTGTCAGAATCATCGTCACGATAATAACCAAGGTCAGCGACAGCATCGTAATCGTGAGCGCTTTGTTAATGCGTTCCTGCGCAAGTCGAAACCGGAATAATACGATATCTTCTTTGCCCCGTATCATCGAGAGGACCGCAACCGCCAGCACCGTGAATGTCGTTGTCTTGATACCGCCCCCCGTCGACCCCGGCGATGCTCCGATGAACATTAGGATCACCATGAAAAACTGCGTGGCCTGCCGAAGCGATGCCAAATCCACCGTATTTGCGCCTGCGGTTCTTGTTGTAACGGATTGGAAGAAAGAAGCCAGTATTTTCCCGCCCCAATGCAGCGACCCCAGCGTCTTCGTATTCGAGAACTCAAAGATGAACACGACTAACGTGCCTACTACGATCAGAGCTGCCGTCGTCGACAAAACGACCTTGGAATGCAGCGACAAACGCTTGGTACTCCGGTAGTCCATGACATCCGCAATGACGATAAAGCCGATACCGCCCAGAATGATTAACAGCATCGTCACGATATTGACAAGGGGATCATCCGCATAGCCGGTCAAGCTGATGAACGGAACCCCGAATTGGCCGAATAAATCGATTCCGGCATTGTTAAAGAACGACACCGCATGAAAAAGGCCGAAGTATATCGCTTTGCCGATCGGCATATCGAACGACCAGCGAACGGCAAACAACACAGCTCCCGCGAGTTCGATCGTCAGGGCATACGTAATGACTTTTCGAATTAATCGCACAATGCCCTCCATGCTGTTCTGATTCAATGCTTCTTGCAGAATCAGCCGTTCCCGGAGCAAAATCCGCTTACGCAGCACAAGCGCGAACAACGTGGCCATCGTCATGAATCCAAGGCCGCCAAGCTGTATCAGAATGAGAATAATAACTTGTCCCGCCACCGACCAATGGCTTCCGGTATCGACGGTAACCAGCCCCGTAACGCAGGTTGACGTCGTCGCCGTAAATAACGCATCGATATAAGGCGTGAACGAGCCGTTCGACGATGCGAACGGAAGGCTTAGCAGGACGCTGCCGCAGAGGATGATAAGCGCGAAGCCCGCAGCCAATATCCGAGGCGGGGACCACTTGAATATTCTCTTGAAGAACTGCATGACCCGATCCCCTTTCTTAAATTAGGCACTATGCAAATGCGTATTTCACCTTACGCCTTTCGGCTTTATATTTCATTCATGCGATTTCAGAACCAATCATACCGATGAGCTCCCGATTTGGCAAATAAAAGAGGCAGCCTTCACCGGGCTGCCAATCATGGTCATGAAGCTCAGCGGCACGTCATGGAATCAAACTCCGTATCCGGAGGGACCCTGGTTTCCCCACTGCCAAGCTAAAAGAAATCCGCCAAATAAGTGGCCCGCTGCGGAAGAGCCGCTTCCAAGCGGTCAATGCTGTCCTGCGAGCCTTGGAGACGCTCGATGCGGGCCATAAATCCGGGCCGTTGATAACCCATGAACATGGCCGTCAGCGTTTGGATCGTGCAGCTGAGCACTTCGCTCTCTTCCGGCGCCTCGCCCTCAGCAAGCTTCGTGACTTCCGCCGTCGTCCCGCCGTTCGCAAACGCCATGCGATAGACGCCCTCATTCCAGTCCGCATGCGGGTCCGAGATGCGCAGATAGAGCGGTTCGGCCCCGGAACGCGCCGCATAGACATACTGCGTCAAGAACGCTTCCGCGTCTACGATCCGCGCCATGAAATACGGCGTTCTCTCTTGCTTGAACCGCGGCTCTTGCATCAGGAACGGAAGCTGATCGTCGACCGGCGCTTTGACTTCCGCCTTCGTGATCATGGAATCGTGATCGGCGATGAATTTCCACAGCCCGCGTCTTGCTTCCTCGTCCAGGAACACCAGCTCGTGGATGGTCGCCACGGAGTTCCTCACTTGGTAGAAAACGTAACCGCGCGCTTCTCCTTGGGGGTTCAAGTAGATCGCCGCCGTGCCCTTTTTGCCGAAGAAAGCCTTGCTCCACCGTCCCGCATCCCGCTCCAGCATCCCGTTGAATTGCTTCGCATAGCTCTCGTAGATGGGGTTGAGAAGCTCACCGTCCCGGGCCACGCGCACGACCGAGCTGCCTTCGGCCGCTTTGAACTTGGGCAGCCCGTCGGAAGGAATCTCGTACTGGACATAGTCGACGTACGTTTCCCAGCCGTATTTGCGATAAAATTCAAATTTGAACGGCGCCAAGAATGAAAGCGTCTGCCCGCGATCCCGCATCACCTTGAGCGCATGCCCCAAGAGCTGCGCCACCTTTCCGCCCCGCCGATATTCCGGCCAAGTGGCCACGCCTGCAATACCTCCCATCGCAAAACGCCGGCCGTTCACCCACGTATGGAACGGGATAATTTGGAGTTTTGCGGCTAACTTGCCTTCCGCGAAGAAGCCCCAGGTTTGACCCGGATCCGCCTGGGCAATCCGATTGGCTTTGTCGTCCGCCGACAGCTCGAATTGAAAAGCGAACGCCGACAGCTCGATGCTATCTCCAAGGTCATCATGCTGCAATACGCGTATTTCATTCATAGGTGAACCTCGTTTCATTTCATGATGTTAACGAGCGACGCAAGTGCTAGTCGACGTCAGAACCGTTAACGCGGTTTAGAATTAATCATTCAAACAGAGCGATGATTCAATCAAAACAGTAACGCAGCCCTCTTCGTTCCCCCAGCCAATTCGAGAATTGCGCCTTCGTACGAATGCCTTCGAACACCGCCTCGTAGACATCTACGCTAAAAAACGTTCGCCGATACTCCGGATGCCGGTGCAGCTCGCTTTTCAAAGACAGTATGAACGGCCGGTTGCCGTCGTTGATCTTGGCCGCAAGCAAGGCAAATGCCTCCTGCTTCTGCCGGTATTGCTGCGCATCGAGCGCCCAAACGTCGAATTTCCATGTTTGGCCGAACAGTCCGGCATACGCGCCCCAATACAGCCCTCTTGGCAAATGATCCGTTTCGCCTTGGCGCTCGTTGCGGTAGCTCATCTTGGACGGCTGGACGCAGGCGGCGATCGCCTTGCCCAAGTCGAAGAACCGGGACTCGCTCCAATCGACGGTTTCCACGTACATATCCAAGTCCCGCCACGTCATGAGATCCAAGGCGTAACTGCCATGGACCAGCGTCTTGCCGAAACGGTTCAGCGCCTCCATTAATCCCGACTCGTTCAGAATCCGATCCGCTTCAAGGCGGATGACATTGCTTTGCTGTTCATTGGTCATGGCCATTCCCCTATCTGCTAGCCGTTCGCTTCCAAACCGCAAGTGACGCTAACGAATCGAGCTGACGCTATTCGCCCCTTGCGGCTGCACTCAACAACGTAACGAATCTCAGCGAAGCTATTTGGCTTGCGAACCTTACATGGGAGCCATTTGCACTCAAATAAGGGATGTCGGGTTCGTTACCCGATTTCAGGCGCTCATTCCGTCCATATAAGGCGCGTGAGATTCGTTAAGGTTCGGACATTCCCCGCCTCCTGCTTACGGCACTCATTGATGAGTACGACTAGTCCCGATCCCGACGAAGGCTACCCACCCGCCAACGGACGCGACGTCGCCACGCTGATCGTCCGAAACTCGCTGCCGAAATTGTTCGTCGGGTCGCCTTCCCTGTACGGTCTGCACGCGCAGTAATAGTGGTACAAGACGCCGTCATGCATCACGACGGACGGCTTATGCGCATGGATAGCGTCGATTTCGCCCGCTTCGCCGGTCCGCAGAATCGGTTCGTCGACCTTCGTCCACTCCGTCAGGTTGTCCGAGAAAGCAATGCCTTCTTGCGCGTTGCGGCCGTCGAAGCCGAAGAAGTACATGATCCAGCGGTTCCCGTCCTTCACGACGCACGGATCGCTCACGAACCGCGAATCCCAGCCTCCCTCGGACACCCGCAGAATGGGATTTGCCGCAGCCCGCGTCCAATCCGTCATATTATCCGACACCGCGTATCCGGTCTGCTCGATCCAGAAATCGTCGTCGTCCGGCATATTCTTCGCATTATAAAATAAAAACAGCTTCCCTTCGTGCTCGATCAGACACTCCTTGTACAATCCGCCGCGCTCCCATTCAGCGCCTTCCTCCGGCGTAAGGATCGGCTCCGGCAACCGATGCCATTGGAGCAGCTCCTCGTCCTGCGTCCAAGCGAGACCGATCCGTCCCGGTCCTGCCTCGTAGCCGTCGTCCGGATACGTATGGTAGACGAGCCAGTAGCGGTCGTTCCATTTTTTCAGCTTCGGCGCTCCTTCGAGGCCGTTCTCGCGCAGTATCCAGCAGCCCGCGGTATTGCGGCTGTCCCAGCCGTTTCCCTCGCCGCGCTTCAGTATGACGCCATACGGCGTCCAGTCGATCAGATTGTCGCTGACCGCCAGCGCCGTTTGATAACCCACTCCGTTAAAGCCGACATGCAGCATGAAGAACCGCTCCCCGTGCTGAAACACGAACGGGACGTCCACCGCCAGCTCGTCGTATGCGCCCGGTTCGCCTGAACCCGTCAGTACCGGACGGCCCAGCTTATACGGCGTTAAATACCGCTCAATTCCCTGCGTAATCATATTAACCCTCCAATTTGGTTAATCGCTGTCGCGTAATTCGCCGGCTCATAAATCGGCTGTGCTTCGTCATCTCCTGCTGCGGGAGGCGGCTTTATTACGGAATTCGGCATTCATCCGGCTTTCCCTGCCTCCCGTCTGCTCCCGATACCTCGCGAAACAATGAAAAAGCCGGACGAGAGAATCGGCTGCAAGCCCTTCTCGTCCGGCGTCCGGCATAACCGGTTTGATTAGCAAGGGGGCAAATCAATACGGCGCTTCCCACGAAGGCTGATTCGCGACAGTACCGCTCGGATCGTTCGATCCGACGAGACGATCTCCACGCCGTCCATCCGATTGTTCACGATGATCGTATTTTGCCGCCGCTCTTCTCGCATCCGATTCATGGCCGGCCGCCGGAACCATACCGTCCTCGGGCAGCGTGTTGCCGGGCGCTCGCATCCGCTTGCGCATCGCGGGCGAAGACTCGACATTGCGGTTCAAATCAGGCATGCTGTATGTAAGTAAGAAGAAGGAAGTCAGCACGTGGGGCAAGCAGGGAATTGCCAGCTATGACTGGCCAATCATCGCAGCAATAAGGAGGAATCATCATGGATTTGGAATTGAAGGGCCGGACCGTCATCGTCACGGCGGCTAGCAAAGGATTGGGCAAAGCAACCGCGCTGCGCTTGTCGCAGGAAGGCGCGAACGTGGTTATTTGCGGCAGAACCGCGGCGACCATCGAGGAGGCGGCAAGCGACATCCGCTCGGCGACGGGCGGAGACGTGCTGGGCGTGCGGGCCGACGTGTCATCCGCCGCGGATATTGAAGCATTGATCGCAGCGAGCGTGGAACGGTACGGCCGGATTGACGGGCTGGTGTGCAATGCGGGCGGACCGCCTGCGGGACCGTTCGCGTCCATTACGGACGAGCAGTGGGAGAGCGCCTTTCAGCTGAACATGATGAGCGTCATCCGATTGGTCCGCCAGACGCTGCCGCACTTCCCGGCGGAAGGCGGACGGATCGTCTACGTCTCCTCCACGTCGATCAAGCAGCCGATCCCGGGCCTCGTGCTCAGCAACACGCTCCGTCTGGGCGTGCAGGGATTGATCAAGACGCTGTCCGACGAGTATGCGCCGCGCAACATCCTGATCAACTCGGCCGCGCCGGGCCGCTTCGCAACGGATCGCGTCCGGACGCTCGACGAATCGCGCGCCGCGAGCACCGGCGTTCCGTACGAGGAGCAGCGCGCGAAGTCCGAGAGCGAAATCGGCGTCGGCCGCTACGGCGATCCCGCCGAGTTCGCCCGCTACGTCGCGTTTCTGGCGTCGCCCGCGAACAGCTATGTGACCGGCCAAAGCTTGATGGTCGACGGCGGGCTGGTTAAAGGGGTTTAGCGCGGAAGTCGTCGATTGGTTAATTGTCAGCTAGTTCGTTGGGCAGGGCCGGCACTTGAACTTGAGCGCTGGCCCTTTTTTTGCAATAGAGACTCATGTTTTTCGCAGGATGTCAAACAGCCGAAGTACATTAACAGCCCCGCTCTGTCATCCTGCCGCGAGCTTTACTTTTGCCGGAACGCCCCCCGTTACACTGCATATTTCACGTCCCGCCTCATGAGGACGCTCTATTAAGGCAAAGCTGTGACGCACTGCCGGATCTCCGCAAATATTTAATACCCTGTTAACAAAACTTCCCCGCATCCTAACATCCGCATGACATTAGACTTGTACTATGAACCTGTCCTACTACATCTTGGGCAACACATTCATAGACTGGTGGTGCATTACGTTTTGAAATCCATTAAGCAATCCCGTATCCTCATTCCGGCTGTACTCGCGACAATTATCCTATCGTCAGGTCTCTCCGTCCAAATCCCTCAAGCAGCGGCGGCTTCGCAGGATGAGTCCGGCAGCGGCGCTTCGCAGGGACAATGGCTGACCGGCGAATTTCATGCCCATACCTTTGAGTCGGACGATGCCCAGAGCTCGCTTGAGTCCGTGCTGGATAACGCCCTGACGAAGTACGGCTACGATTTCATCATGCTCGCCGATCATTTGCGCTCTTCCGGACGAGACGACACGGGCGCGGCTATCCCTAGCGGACCTATTCCGCTGTCGCAAGGGCTGCTCGATTACCAAGTTCCGAAGACGAAGGCACTGCAAGCCGAGGGCAAATATGCCGGCAAGACCATTTTCTCCGGCTTTGAATGGGATATCCCTTCCCATGAACACGGTTCGGTCGGCATCCTGACGGACGAGCCCGGCTCCGACGCAGCGCTGAAGGCCGCGAACCAATTCGAATACCTGTTCACGAACCGAGATGCATCCTGGTTCAATCCGCAAGACGTCGCGCAATGGGAAGAAACGGACGACCGGGCGTACAGCACGCACGCGGATAGCTTGACCGCTATTAACTGGCTCCAGAAGAACTACCCGCAAACCAGCTATTTTATCGTCAACCACCCTTCCCGCGGGGTGGGCAAATATAAGGTTTCGGATTTCCGCGACTTCAATAATACGGCTCCGACTGTCGCATTCGGCTTGGAAGGCATGATCGGCAACCAAATGGAGCCGGATCGCGGCGGGTACAACACGTCGTACGACCCCGCTAACCCGACAGCCAACGACAACTACAAGTACCGTTCTTACGGCGGCGCGGATTATATGGTCGCGAAGGTCGGCGGCCTCTGGGATTCCCTGCTCGGCGAAGGCCGCAAGTTCTGGAATTTCGCTAACTCCGACTACCATTTCAAGACGATCGACGGCAATTCGAGCGGCTACTGGCCGGGCGAATACGCGAAAAACTACATTTGGACCGACGGCCGCTCCACCCAAGACATCCTTGACGGCATGCGTTCGGGCAAATCGTTCTCCGTGTTCGGCGATCTGATCAACGCGCTGGACTTCCATGTCGGCGACAACGGCACGGACGCCGAAATGGGCGAGAGCCTGCAGGCAACCGAGGGAGACGACCTTACGGTTACAATCAAGTTCAAAAGCCCGGAGACGAATAACTATGAGAACCCGATCAACAGCGGCATATCCGGAGAGATGAAGCCTGTCGTGGATCATATCGATCTGATTTCGGGCGACGTAACGGCTCCGGCAGTGAAGGGAACGCCTGCCTACGACAAGGATACGAACGATTCCACGCATGTCGTTGCTACCTTTACAAGCGAGGACTGGACGACGGACGCGGACGGCTATAACGTCATCACCTTCGATCTGCCGCGCGCCAGCAAAGATCAGTATTTCCGCCTGAGAGGCACGAATCTCGGCATGAACGTGCCGGGCGAAACGGAAAACGGCAATCCGTTGATCGATCTGAAGACGACGACGGCCGATGCGACAGCAAGGTTCAACGACATTAACAACCGCAATTATCAAGATCTATGGTTCTATTCCAACCCGATCTTCGTTGACACTGCCGCATACAGCGACGAACAAGCCGTTGCCGACACGCTCGGCACGCTGTCGCTCGGCGATACGAGCGCGGTTACCGCGAATATTCCGCTGCCTGCGGAAGGCGAGCACGGTACGGCCATCACTTGGGAAGAAACGGCCGATCCAGCCAATAAATTCACCATTGAAGATGGCATTGCCAAGGTGGTACGTCCTTCTGCCGGAAGCTCGAATGCGTCCGTAACGCTTAAAGCGACGGCCACGCGCGGCGAAACATCGGATTCCAAGACGTTCACCCTTACCATTAAGGCCCGCTCGGCGAGTCCGACAACCGACCAGCCTGGTACTCCGACAACCGAACAGCCCGGAACGCCTGCGACCGAACAGCCTGGTACTCCTGAGACATCCGTGTCGGTGGACATCGATCCTGCCCAAGGCGCAGAAGGCAGCCTGACGGACGTCATCGATTTCAAGCTGCCTGCAGGCGCAGTCTCCGCTAGCGGAACAATCGGCGCGCGCATCGTTCCGACAGACAAGCAGCCAGCGCTCGGCAATCTCCACGCGCTCAGCCCGCTTGTGGAGATGACGAGCAGCACGGGCAAAACATTCGGCAAGCCAGCACAGTTAACGTTTAACTACGCGCTGAATTCGGCTGCGCCAGGAAGCCAGCCGGCTGTATACTATTACAACGAAACGTTGAAGAAATGGGTATTCCTCGGCGGTACCGCGAATGGAAAGACCATTACCGTTAACGTGAAGCATTTTACGACCTTCGGAGTGTTCAGCTATGTGCCTCAAACCTTTGCGGACCTCCAAACATCGTGGGCAAAATCTTACGCCGACCGGCTGATCGGCATGGGCGTCGTCTCAGGCTATGAGAACGGGCAGTTCCGTCCGGACCAACCCGTTACGCGCGCAGAATGGGTGAAGCTGCTTGCCGACTCGCTCGGACTGCAGACCGCTTCAAGCGAAACAAGCTTCGCCGACGACAGCTCTATCCCATCATGGGCAAAGGGACCCGTGAAAGCAGCCGCTGATGCAGGCTACGTAACGGGCTTCTCCGAGCATGGCGACTCTGTGTTCCGTGCATCGCAGCAAATCACGCGCGCGGAAATCGCCGTTATGGCCGCGCGGGTTCTGAATGCTGCCGGTACGGCTTCGTCCGGCGAAGGCAAAGCCTTCACCGACGCGGCGAGCATCCCCGCATGGGCTGCCGGCGCAGTAAGCCAATCCGTCTCCGCGAGCATCATCAACGGCTACCCGGACAACTCTTTCCGTCCAGACGGTACGCTGACACGTGCCGAAGCGGTGAAGGTGATCTATACGCTGCTTGATGCGTTGAATATTTAGAAATGAAAAAGAAACCCGACGTTTCAGCGTCGGGTTTCTTTTTTTAGTTTCGCGCCTTGCTTCTGGGCCTCGGGTTCCTCCCGGCGAGGCGCTTCTTTCCAGCTGGCGGGTCTTGTTACGTTCTGCACGGCTGAGGGAAAGAGCGCGTTTTTTCACTGGAGTTGTATTCAGCGGCCATGTAGTGTATAGGGTACACTGCTTGGGCGGTTTCTACTGGAATTCTGCTCATGTAGTGTACTGGGTACATCTCTTCGGTGGTTTTCACTGACTGGTTAGACGAAGCCCGCCGACAATCCCGCGACTACGCGCGCTCTTCCAGCAGCCCGAGCTGCTCCACCTTATTCAGCGCTTGCGTCCGCGAGGAGACGCCGAGCTTATTGTACACGCGGGACAAGTACACCTTCACCGTCCCGATCGACAAAGCTAACTCGCTCGCGATTTCCTGGTTGGATGCGCCGCGGCGGATCAAATTCATCAGTGCCAGCTCGCTCTCGAGCAGCGGCTCGATGAGCCCGAACAGCTTCGTCTCGCCGGCGGGCGCCACAGCCGGGAACGCCGCCAGCAGCCTGCCGGCGTATGCCGCGTATGCACCGTGCGCGCCTTCGCCGGCCACATACGCTTGCAGCAATTCCGCCGCTGCCGATCCCTCGTCCAGGAAGCTGCGAGCATACGCGTTCGCTTCCCCGATCGCCAGCGCTTCCCGCAAGCATTGCAGGGCGCCGGCACGCTGTCCGCGTCCGTGCTCCGCCAACGCCCGAAGAATCGAAATTTCAACCACGCTGGACAGCAGCGCCTCGCGCTCGGCCTGCGGCTTCAGCCATTCCAGCAGGCGGATGGCCGGCGAGAACTTCCGCTGCCGAAGCAGCAGACGCGCAAACGTCAAGTATTCGTATTCGCGGTTAAACGCAGGCTTGTCCTTGTCGGACAAACCTAGCGCCGCCAGTTCCTTCTTCGCCTCGGCAACGCGGTCCTCCGCAAGGTAGACGCGGGCTTTGCTCGCGCGCAGATAGGACAGCCATTGCGCTTCCTCATGCTTCTCCGCCGCTTCCATCGCCAGGTCAATCGCTTCATGCGCCTGCTGCGGCTGCTGGTCCGCAAGCAGCAGCCGCGAGCGCAGGATCGCCAGCGGCACGTAGAGACCCGGAAGTCCGATCCGGTTGGCCATCGGCTCGAGTCCGCGGGCGAACGTCCGGCTTTCCTCCAGCCGGTTCCATTCGTAATACCCCTCGGCAAGCGATTGCCGGACGTACAGGCCAATGAAGGAATCCTGCCAGCCGTGCGTTTCCAGCACCCGCAGAAACCCGAGCCCGATCGCTTCCGTATGGGCATTGAGCATGCCTTTCAAACCCAAGGTCGTCCGGCGGACCAACGGCTCCGTCAAATTATAGTTCACGTCGTAAAAGATCCGGCTGTCCGGCATCATAACGGCCGAAGCGCCTTCCGCGAACGATTGCCACCGCTCGAACCGGCCGCTGAAGAAGATCACGTTCGATTCCACGAACAGCATGCCGCTTTGCACCTCCTGGCGATCCGCTTCGCCCTGGATCCGGGCAAGCCCGCGCTTCACGGCCGCCAGCTGCTCTTCCGCAGCATCCGCCTGCCCGGTGATTGCCAGGATTAACGCGTACAGCAGCTTCATATCCGCCGGCCATTCGTCATCCTCCGGCAGGCTGCCGAACCAGCGCAGCAGCGTGGACAGCTCCCCTTGCCGGAACACGGTCGCGATATGCTTCTCCAGCAGCGTCCGCGCGAGCGGGAACTCGCGCGCAGCGATTGCATGGTCGATCGCCTCGCTGAGCAGTCCCAAGGAAGCATAGCTTTCGCTCGCCCTCCGATTCGCCCGCAGCCAGCCTTCCGGGTCTTCCCGCTTCAGCATTCCCCGTAGGAAAGACGCGAACAATTGATGGTAGCGGAACCACTCGTCCTGCTCGTCCAATGAAATGAGGAAGAGCTGCAGCTCGTTCACCCGCTCCAGCATGCGCCGCCCGTCGATGCGCTCCGCGACCGCATCGGCCACCGCCGCGTTCAGCCGGTCCACTACCGAGGTCATCAGCAAGAACTCCCGGATGTCCGCAGGCAAATGACTGAATGCTTCCTCGAACAGAAAATCCGCTACATTCCGGTTATGTCCCTGAAACTCCTCGATGAACCGCTCGCGGTTCGATTGCGAACGCAGCGAAATGAACGCCAGCTGCAATCCCGTCACCCAGCCTTCCGTACGCTCGAGCAGCTTGTCCAGCTGCCGCCGGGACAGCGGAATATCCGCCATTCCCGCACGATAAGCCTCCAATTCATCCATCGTGAACCGAAGCTCGGGCACCGACAGGTTCGCGCGCTCCTGCCTGGCGATCCACTTCCCGGTCGGAAAAGGAAGCTCCGTACGGCTTGCGATCATAAGGTGCACTTGCGGCGGCAGGTACTCCAGCAGATATAGCAAGCTTTGGTGAATCTCGTCGTTAACGATGGCATGGTAGTCGTCCAATACGAGCAGCAGCGGCTTGTCCAGCGCAAACAGCTCATTGATCAATGAATCGAGGAACGTCGCTATCGATAGGTTCGGCAGCGCCTTGGCGAGCGGGATGCTCCGGGGGAGCGACGCTTCCGGCAGCGTTTCGTCCAGCGCATGCACGGCATACCGCCAAAACTTGGCGGGATCATTGTCATGCTCGTCCAGCGACAGCCAAGCGGCCGGACAGGAAATGCCCCGCACCCACTCGCCGAGCAGCGTCGTCTTGCCATAGCCTGCCGGGGCGCATACGGCCGTAAGCCGTCCGGACTGCCCGACTTCCAGCAGCCGATGAAGCCGATCGCGGCGTACGAGACCGTCTCTGGCCGCGGGGGCGAGCATTTTCGTCTTCAGCAGCGTGCGGTCTATTAATGTACTCATGATTCCTCCATGGGAAAAAGGCCGATTTTTCTCCATTTTCTCTTTTTTTTCGCGAAAAAACAACAAATAGAATCGGACCATGCCTTCCGTCAGCCCTCTATTAACTCCTTTACGCGCTTCATAGTTAACACCATAATGAACAGTCTTACACGCTAAAGGCAAACAAGCCCCGAAGCAGCCTCAATAGGTCGCTTCGGGGCTTGCCGCTTACCGCCGTTCAATCTCGTACTACGCCAGCACCGGCTCCTGCTCCGCCGCTTGCTTCACCGGATAGCGGAACGCATAGCTGCCCGAGCCCAATGTCAATCTGGCGCTGCCGTCGACTTCCTCCGCACCGATCACGCCATCGGTAAACTCGGCTGCGATCCCGTCCTCCGTCAGCTCCGCCAGAGTGACGCCGTCCAGAATCACTTCCGCCGTCGCGTTCGCCGGAACCGCGATGCGCACGACCGTTTCATCCGCTTCCTGCGACCAGCCCGATTCGATCCGGCCGTACGGCGATTCCAGCGCGGCGCGGGCATGCGTCAGTGCGCCTTCCGCAAAACGCGGCCGAATGAGGATTTTCTTGTACGCTGCTTCGGTTTCGTCCATGTCGAGACCGGCCACGTACCGGTACATCCACTCGCCGATCGCGCCGTATGCGTAGTGGTTGTAAGAGTTCATGTCATCGCTCCAGAACGAGCCGTCCGGCTTGATGCCGTCCCAATGTTCCCAAATCGTCGTTGCGCCATTGGAAACGGAATAGAGCCATGACGGGTACGTCTCCTGCATGAGCAGCTTCACGGCCGTCGCGTGATAGCCGTTATCCGATAAGGCGAAGCACAGGTACGGCGTACCGACGAAGCCTGTCGTCAGATGGTACTCGTTGTGCACGACAAGGTCGTTCAGCTCCCGTGCAATCCGCTTCTTCGCGTCGCCTTCGACGAGCTCGAACATCAACGCCAGCACATGCGCCGTTTGCGTCGGCGCAGCCAGACGGCCGTTCGGCGTAATGAATTCGCGTCGGAACTCCGCTTTGATTCGGTCGTACAGCTCGCTGTATTTGCGCACATCCGCCGCTTTGCCGAGCACGACCGCCGTTTCCCGCACCAGCCGGGTCGAATACGCGAAGAATGCCGTGGCGATCAGATCGCGCGGCGTTGCGCCAATGTAGCTGTTCTCCTTCGCATCAAGGCCCAGCCAATCGCCGAAATGGAAGCCGGTATTCCACAAATACTCGTTCTCTCCCTGGCTGCGAATGAACGACACCCACCCGCACATGCTCTCATATTGCTGAGACAGCAGCCGGACATCCCCATAACAGAGGTACATGGTCCACGGAACGATGACGGCGGCATCGCCCCAAGCGGCCGAAGACGGAATTTCCTCTTGCGGAGGCGGCGTCGCCGACTCGTTCAACGCGTTCGGGATCACGAATGGCACGCCGCCGTTCGGATTCTGGTCGGCCTTCAAGTCGCGCAGCCATTTCGTGAAGAAGTTTGCCACGTCATAGTTGAACGCAGCCGTCCGAACGAATACTTGCGCATCTCCCGTCCAGCCGAGCCGCTCGTCGCGCTGCGGGCAGTCCGTCGGCACATCAACGAAGTTGCCCCGCTGGCCCCATAGAATGTTGCGCTGCAGCTGGTTGACCATGTCGCTTGAGCAGTCGAACTCGCCCGTCGGCGCCATATCGGAATGAATGACCTCGCCCACGACGGATTCCATCAGCCGATCGGCTTGTCCGTCCGGCAGCCCTTCGATGCTCAAATAGCGAAAGCCCATGAACGTGAACGTCGGCGCGTACGTTTCGCCCGAAACGCCCGATGCCGTATACACGATCGTCTGCTTCGCGGAACGCAGGTTCCCGATATAGAAATTGCCGTCCTTGTCGAGCACTTCCGCGTGCTTCAGCGTAAGCGTCGTCCCGGCGGGAACGTCCAGCGTCATCCGAATGCGTCCGACCATGTTTTGTCCCATATCGAGCACGGTTTCGCCTCTCGGCGTACGGATCAGCTGCTGCGGCCGGATGGTTTCGATCACGCGAATCGGCTGATGCTCCTGCGCAGTCAGATGCGTCACCGGAAGATCGATACGCTCCGTCCCGCTCCAGGCCGAATCGTCGAACGATGGCGCGCTCCAGCCCGGCTGCTCCAAGTTCGCGTCATACGTCTCGCCGTCATACAATTCCGCCAGCCGAATCGCGCCTTCGGCCGCTTTCCACGACTCGTCGCTGCATACGATTTCCTCCGTGCCGTCGGCATAGACGATGTGCAGCTGCAAGAGCAACGCTCGGCGTTCGCCGTACAGCCTGACGCCCTTCTCCCAGCCCAAACGTCCCTTGTACCAGCCGTTCGCCAGCATGGCGCCGATTGCGTTCACGCCGCCTGCCGCCAGTCGATCCGTCACGTCGTACGTTTGGTATTGCTGCCGCCTGCGGTAGCTCGTCCACCCCGGCGCAAGCAGCTCGTCGCCGACCTTCTCCCCGTTCACGAACAGCTCGTAAACCCCCGCGGCCGTCGCATAGACGCGCGCAGAGACGATTTCGGCCTTAACGGCAAAACGTTTCGCCAACATAAATGCCGGCTCCGCCTGCGATTCGATTGCCGAAGCCGCCGGGGTAATCCAATTCGCCTGCCATTCCTCCGGCTCGAAGAACGCCGTCTCCCACCAAACGAACGCGCTCCAGGCCGACTCGCGGCCGAAACTGTCCCATGCTTTCACCCGCGCTTGGTAGCGCGTCCGCGAACGCAGCTCGGGCCCGGCATACGCGACTTGAATGGACGCATCCGACTGCACGCGGCCCGAATCCCAGACGGGCGCCGAGTAATCGCCGTCCGCTCCGGCAACCTGAAGCTGGTAAGCCGTCTGCAGCGTGCCTCTGCGGTCCGATCGCAGCTTCCATCCAAAACGCGGCGCCCTGACATCCGTTCCCAGCAGCTCCGTACGATATTCGCAAGTAAGCGATTCCAAGATAAAACCCATCGTTTATCCACACTCCTATTTTCATGTCGCTTGTCCGTTCCTTGCACTCAGTATAAGATGGAAACAAGCGAAATAGTGTGGGGTAATGAGACTTTCAATAAGGGTTAATCAGACAAAATAAACCGAGGTGAAACGGGCAATGACGATCCAGCGATCGATCTTCATGCTTGCCGGGAAAGACCTCTTCGATCCCGCGCTGCCGATCTATGTGAACCGGTCCGTCGAGGACTACAACATTACGGAGCACCGCCATGATTTTCTCGAAATCGTCTACGTCAGCGAAGGGGCGGGCACGCACCATCTCGGCGAAGAGGCGTTCCCGGTCGCGCATGGCGATATTTTCTTCCTGCCCGTGGGCATCTCGCATGTATTTCGTCCTGCGTCGACCTCTCCGCAGCACCCGCTCATCGTCTATAACTGCGTCATTGCGCCCGATGCCGCCCTGCAGCTGCTGAGATCCATACCCGGAGGGACGACGCTGCAGCCTTTGTTGGAATCGCCCAGGTACCGCATGTACCGTGATCCGTACGGCGAATTCCATCGTTTGTTCCAGCGGCTGCATTACGAATATCTCTCCGACCAGCCCGGCCGGGAAACGGCGCTCTATCAAGGCGTTCTCGGCCTGCTCCTGCATCTCTTCCGCTTGGACGGCAAGAGCGAAGCCGCCGGCGCGAATGCCATTGTGCCGAACGGACTCGAGACGGTGATCTCGGCCGTCCACAGCCGCTTCGAACAGGAGCTCCCGGCCAAAGGAATGGCTGCCATCGCCGGCATCGGGGAGCGCCAGTTCCACCGTCTGTTCCTGAAGCAGACCGGGATGTCGTTCAAAGCCTATCATCAGAACGTCCGCATCAACGAAGCCTGCCGCCTGCTGCGCACGACCGACCGCAAAATCAGCGACATCGCTTCGGCCGTCGGCTACCAGGACATGCCGTATTTCAATGGACTGTTCAGGCGGAAGAACGGCGTCTCGCCGAGGGAATACCGCAAGCAAGCATCATCGTGACAATCGAATACGCGGCGGCCATGGAGCAGCATGCTTCGCGCATCAAACCGTGATCGGCCGGCATTGCAGCAAGAACAGCTTGCCCCCTGAGTATGCCCACTCCATATCGAGAGCCGGACCATATAAACGCTCGCATGCGCTTGCCAATGCATCGAGCGCAAGCAAATGTTCGGCAGCTAAACAGTAGGTCTGTCTGCCCGGCGCGGCAATCTCTTCCTCCCGGGTCCCCCCGTCCGGAAGCGGACGAATAGCCGTTTCCTTGCTCCCCAGGCTGGCATGAACGCCAACGCTCCGGCCGCGGCGAAAGCTGTACTGGTCGGGAATAATTCTCCCCGCAGCAACGCTCTCGCCTAGCCCCCATCCAGCCTCGACGAAGCGGATATCTTCACCCGTCACCGGATGACGCGTGAACAGGACGCCCGAGATTTCCGCGGCTGCCATTTGCTGCACGAGCACAGCCATCCGATTGGCAGGTTGATCCCCATTGCCGTCACTGCTATAGGCGGTTGTTCGTCCGCTAGATGCAGAGGACCAGACATCTTGGACGGCAGACAAGACCTGATCGGCATCCGCGGCGTTTAGGACGGTTTTGAAAATGCCCGCATAACTGCTCTCTGCCCCATCCTCGGCCACTGCGGAGGAGCGGACGGCAACGGGGAGCTTGATCGTCGCCAGCGCGGACAACAGCTGCTTCGCGGCATCCGGTTGACCGGCTGCAATCCGTTCAGCTGTCGCAAAGGAAACCGCCAATCCTTCCGGGACAGGAAGCCCGGCCCCGATTGCGTTACATAAACTGGCTGCTTTTCCGCCATATTGAGACCGGTCCGCGGCTTCGCGCAGGGGTACGATGCTCATTTGGCGATCCTCGTGACGATCCCGGCGGTCGTGTCCATCATGATCGGCTCGCCGTCAGGAATGACCTGCGTAGCGTTCCGGCAGCCCACGATGCAAGGCAAGCGGAACTCCCTGGCAAGTATAGCCGCATGGCAGACCAGACCGCCGCGGTCCGTAATCAATCCGGCGATTCGATCGGCGACTTCAAGGAACGAAGGATCCGTCATCGGCGTCACTAGAATATCCCCAGGCTGGACTTTCGCAAGCGCGACAGAATCGAGAATCACCCGCGCGACTCCGGCCGCTTCCCCTCTCGAGGCTCCTACCCCGCTCGTTAAGAAATCGACGCGCTCCGTATCAGCCGCATCATCGCCTTCCGTACTCTCAGGCGCCGGTTCCTGCCGTTCGTTCAACAAATCGCGCAATTCCTTGCTCCACGGCAGCCGATTGGCAATCTCGCCCGACTTTAATCGCGTATGAAGCTCATAGATCGCACGGTCGAAGCAGATGATCAAATCATAGGGGGCCATACGGTCCGGCTGCTTCAGCAGCTCGATATAACGCTGTTTATACGCCGGAATATGCGGTTTGAACCGTTCCAGGAAAGGCATGCAGGATTGTATGGCTGCTCGCATGGATGCTTCAAGCCGAGCCGAACGGTCATGCTGATACAAGTAGATCGCCCGATAAACGGTTTGCAGCAGATGCCGCAGCTCCTCGATGTCTTCGGGAAATAAATTACGGATCGTATTCATCGAACACCTCTTCTATGTGGGATGTTTATTGGGCCTGCACGGCCGCATCGCGGAAAAAGACGGCAAAAAACCCGGGCAATAAGCTGCCCGGGTCGATCCATCGCAAAATAACGGATTAAATACGACGATTTAATCCCGCGTCCGATGAATGAGCGAGGCAACGAAATATGCGGTTGCAGCAGAATTGTAACTTTTCATCGCGCCTCGACTCCTTCCAGTAATTTGTAATCCGAGTTTATTATGATCCGAACCAATAGTCAAGCCCAACAATCAGGAACACGGGAACCGCTATCGCCGGTCGTCCCCTGCCATCCTTAGCGCCGCGGTATTCGTTAACGCCGCAGCAGTGCCTCGATCGCCGGCGCCAACGACTCCGGTTCGACCGGCGTTTCGAATCTTTCCGCCGGGCGCCCGTCCCGGTCGATGAGGAATTTGGTGAAATTCCATTTGACTCCGTTGCCGGCATAGATGTCCGGATATTTCTCCGTCAGAAAATCCCGCATCCACCTTCCGTTCTCGGTCGATGCATCAAAGCCCGCGAACGGCAGCTGCGCCGTTAAATAAGAAAACAACGGATGCGCGTCCGGCCCGATTACGTCCGTCTTCGCCGCAAGCGGAAACGTCACGCCGAATTCGCCCCGGCAATACGCCAGCACGGACGCATCCCCGTCCGGTTCCTTGGCATTGAACTGATTGCAGGGGAAGCCCAGCACTTCGAAACCCTGCCCGCGGTAGGTTTCATACAGCTTCTGAATACCCGCGAAATGGCGCGAATAGCCGCAGCGGCTGGCCGTATTGACGATGAGCAGCACCTTGTCCCGGTATTCGGACATGGCAATCTGTTCGTGATCGTTCCCTTTGACTGCATACGTATAAATCGACATTTTAGATAACCTCCTAGGCCTTGACGGATTTGATTACCATCTTAAGCCGTGAAAAGCCGGAGATCCAATATCCCTTTGGAATAGTCTATATAGGCCGATCCAATAACCGCGCAAGCATCGCTCACACCACTTCGCCCCGCCTGCGCAGCTTCACGTAGAGCACCACGCAGCAGATTGAGCAGAGCAGCGCCATGGCGGCGATGAACTCGTACCCGGCCTGCAGGCCAAGGATACGTCCCCGGTCCGAGCCGTCGCTTCCCTCGAATATGCCGCGGACAAAATCAATGACAAATCCGATGAAGAGATTTCCGATGACGCTGGCAATGCCCATCAGCGTAACCGTGAACGTGATCGCCGTATCCGTTCCCCGCGGATAGCGCTTCGTGATCATCGCCATCACCGTCGGGTAGATCGGCGCAATGCCTGCGCCCGCGATCGCAAACAGAATCGCGCCCTGCTCGCCGATCGCGATCGCCGCCAGGCTGCACAGCCCGGAGAACGCAGCGAAAATCATCACCGACAGCGTATAGCCGATACGGTCGGTCACCGGACCGAGGAACAGCCGGGCGAGCGTGAAGAAGAGGAAGAAGGCGGACAGCATGCCGGACGCGTCGCTCATGCTCCAGCCGTACGCTTTCTCCAGGAAGTTGACCAGCCAGCTCCCCACCGCAAGCTCGGAGACGACGCCGAACGACAGGATCGCGACGATCAGCCAGGCAATCGGATCGCGCATCAGCGCCCGGTACGAGGTCTGCTCCCCCGATTCATGCTTCTCCTCTTCCGGGAACTTGCCCCATAGCGACGGAATGATCGGCAGCACCGCCAGCGCAAGCATGATCAAGTACATCCCGCGCCAGCCCAGCGTTCCGCCGCCGGGTACATGCCAGCCCATCATGGAGGCGGCGATCAGCGGGGCGACGATCGAGCTCAGCCCGTAGAAGAAATGCGCCACGTTCATCATCGTCCCCGTGTTGCGGGTGAAAATCCGGGCGGCCATAATCGCCAGCCCGATCTCCAGCATGCCGTTGCCGATATACATCAGGAAATATGAGGCCGAGAGAAATCCGTAGCCGGATGCCGCGTGCATGAGCACGCCCGAGACGGCCATCGAACCGAACGCCGCAACGCCCGTCCACTTGATGCCGATGCGCCTCGACAAAGCCGACGTGAACGAACAAGCCACGAGATAACCGAGCGAATTGAGCGCGAGCAGCATGCCGAGCTGCCCCTCGTCCAAGCCGAAATCCGCCTGCATGCGGGGGATGGCGGGTCCTTTGATATTTTCAGAGAAGCCGAAGATCAGGAAGCCGCCGAACACGACGAGCAGCAAGAGAATGTCGTTTAATCGGAACGTAAGTTTTCGCAAGCGCGCAACCCTCTTTAAAATCGATTAGGGCCCCGCGGTCGCCCGCGGAGCCCTCTTCATATTCCGCCCGATGGAACAGTTTGTCAACAGCGTTTTCCGAACGGGCAATGCCTTTATTCAAACGTAATCCCTCTCGCAAGCTCGACGACCATTCGCGCTTCGTTCGCGCTGCGCAGCAGCTGCCCGTAGGCGGTGAGGTTCGTGAACGACACGTCCTCGATCAAATGGGCCTCGTCGAAGCCGCGGATGACGGATACGGGAAAAGGACCGTCCACGATGTGGATGTTGCTGAAGCGGATATTACGGACGAAGCCCCGCTCCTCGTCCTTGGAATATTTGGAATGGAGCACCTTGATATCGACCAGCTTCTCCTGCGAATCCTCGATGCGAATATTGTCGTAGCGCACGTTCTGGACGACGGCGCGGTCGCCGTTATGGATCGTGAACGTGCCGCCGGACTGCCAGCCCTCGAATTCGCAGCGGATGATGTCGCAATCCTCGAACACGATGTTCTCGATCGTCTCGCAGCTCGTTTCGTAGCCGATTTCGAGCGCGTTGCCCCATGGCGCGTTCCACATGACGCAGCCCGATACATGCACGTTGCGGACGTCCTTGCAGCCGGCAGGATGGAAATAGCCGACGGCCTTGACCGCGATGCAATCGTCGTTCGAGCGGATGAAACAGCCGGCCACCGTGACGTCTTCGCAGCCGACGATGTCGATGCCGTCGCCGGTTCCCTCGAACGTAATGATGTTCAGATCCGTGATCGCGACATCCCGGCAGGCGATCGGCAGGACATGCCAGCTGTCGCCGTCGAGCACCGTCACGCCCTCAAGCGCGATCCGCTCGCAGTTCACGAGCCTGATCATGTTGCGCCGCTCGTCGTCCGACGTTCGGACGCCGCGCCAGCCGGAACCGTCCAGAACGCCTCGGCCCCGGACGGAAATGCCGGCCGCGTCTTCGGCGACGACCGTGCCGCGGACGACCGCGCCTTCCTCGATGTACAGCGTCTCGTTCGAGCGGAGCACGATGCGTCCGGCATCATATACGCGTCCGCCGGCGTAGTAGTGAACCCGCGGGTCATTCGCATCCGGCTTCGCGCTTTCCTCGGCCTGCACGAACAGCAGCAGCGGACGCTTCGCGCTGCCGTCCAGCTCCACGCTCAGCTTATGTCCGGCGCGCACGGCAAAACGCAGCTTGTAACCGACCGCGGACGGCGTAATGCCCGTGCTCAAAGGGCGCACGACCGCGCGGCTGAACGCGGCGGCCGATTCCACTTCGAGGACAAGCTCCTCCGCGGCCGGGCAGACGATGATCGCGAAGCTCGTGCCTTCGCTGCAGTGGACGTTCACTTCGCGGCCGCCGGCGTAAACCCGATAATCCGCGGAAGGTTTCCAATCCTTCGTTAAGAGCAGCGGCTGCTGCTCTGTCTGCGTCTGCATGCCGTTGCCGCTTCGTTGAACGGCTTGATCTATTCTATCGTTAAGTTCCATATGCGGTAGCACCTCGTTATATAGGAATGTCGCCGAATGTTGGCGGAGCTGCTCGCTGCGCCTCTAACGCTAGCTAGACTAACCCCGCTAATGATCTGTCAAAAGAAGTGTGCAAAACGCCGGCGACGGGCCTCATCGCACGCTACTTTGTACGATTTTTCGTACAAAACCCCGGCGACGGGCCTCATCGCACGCTACTTTGTACGATTTTTCGTACAAACGCCGGCGGCGGGCTTCTTCGCACGCGTACGATTCGTTAGCCGCGTTAATCGTTTGAACCATTAATCAATCGCTTGTGTGGTTAGTCCGCAAGAACCGTTCGCACTCCGCTCCCTCCGCAACGCCCTGCACTCGGCCATTTACAACGTTCCGCTATGCCTTAAGAAGCAGCGCTTCATCGTAACGAATCGGCACGATGCCGAGCCGCTCGCAGCAGGCGAGCACGTCCGGATGCGTATAGATCAGCCGCTCGTTGATTCGGTCCGATACGACCCGTTCGGACGGATAGTCCGGGGAACCCATCCGGCGCATTTCCGCATCGTCATAGCCGGGATGGCCGACGATGAGGTATTGGCCAGGCGGAGCGCTTTCCAGCCGGGCGATGAATGCCGCGACGGGATCGCGCTGCTGCACTTCGCCGTCCGCATGCACTTCGCCGTCCGCATTCGCCGCTTGCGGCAGCGGCTGGCCGTAGCGACGGAAGTTGCGAATGCCTTCGCGCTCGCACCAGCGGTCGAACGGCTCGGCGATTTGCGGCATGGCCCATTCGAACACCATGTGCTGATCCGCGTAGCCGATCGTGAAGCCCAAGCTTCTGACGCGTTCAAGCTGCGCCTGCAATTCCGTCAGCACATCCTCCACCGACGGCGGATGCTGCAAGAAGGCTTGCGGCGTCTGCTTGAACATGCCGCTGCCGGGCTCGACCAGCGATGGAACGGAACTCGCCGGAGCAGCCGGTCCCCAGCGGACATCGGTCCACTCCGCGTTCAACGTCGCATGGATGCCGAAGCAGACCTCTTGCTTGCTTGCCAGCAGTTCAGCCGCATGCTCGATGCTCGGCCCGACGGCCATGACGGAGACGTTGCGGACGATGCCGCGCTCGATCGTCTCCAAGATGGCGCGGTCCGCCGTCCTTGCGCTTCCGGCATCGTCGGCTCTCGTAATGAGCCGGATTCGTTCATTCAATGGATGCATTTTCGGTTCCTCCCTTATATGTTCATCCCTGCTTCGTACTTGCATCGTATTCGAGCGGTCACCGACTCTTCATGCCCGCCATATCCAGCGCGGCGGATCATCGCCAATTCGGCCAATGGCCGCAAGCGTCCCGCACTCCGCATTTCCCTCCCATTATACAGACCGCGCAATCGGCAGAGTGAGGGAAAGCTGTCCGATACGGGTGGATTCCCGTACGCTTCTTCCCGGCGGCGGGCGGGCTGATCCCCCTGCAAAGCTGCTCCAGCGACAGCCTCCGCTGTCACGCACGATGTGTTCGCTGCTCCTGCGGCTGCCTCCGCCGGCACGGGCGATGTGTTCGCTGCTCCTGCGGCAGCCTCCGCCGTCATGGACGACGTATTCACTGCTCCTGCGACAACGCCGTCACGGACGACGTGACCACGAGAAGAGCTGCTCCTGCAACAGCAAACTTCCGCGTCATGAACGTGCGGACATGCCTCATAAGCTGCGCACCGTCAGCCTTTCTGCTGCATCCTACAACGCCAACAAAACCTCCGGCACACTACAACGCCGGAGGCTCCATGGACGATCTTTAAAACTGCAGCACGACTTGCAAAGCAGGCTCCGACTGCGCATCCAGCATCCGGTACGCGTCCGCCGCCTGCCCGAACGGCACGCGGTGCGTGATCAGCTCCGTCAGTTTCAACCGGCCGGATTGCGCCAGTTCCATGACGGTGCGCTCCATCCGAAGCCGGTCCCAGCGGTGCGTGAGCTGCGGATTGATGCCGCTGATCTGCGAACAGATGAGCTGCGCGCGGTTGTGATGAAACTCCTCGCCTAGATACAGCTGCGTTGCGCCCTCTTGATAGAATCCGGCCGTCACGACGCGGCCGTTATACGCGAGACAACGGATCGCCTCATGCAGTGCCGCGGAAACGCCGGTGAACTCGATCGCGATATCCGCGCCCATGCCCCGCGTCAGTTCCTTAATGCGTTTGGCCACGTCGCAGCTGCTTGAATTGATCGTATGATCCGCGCCCAGACGTTCGGAGAAACCCAGCCGATAGTCGTCCAAATCGACGACGATCACGCGCGATCCGTTCAGCCGCGCCAATTGCGCCGCTAGCTGGCCGGGCACTCCCTGCCCGAAGATGGCGACCGTTTCGCCGAGATGAATGTCCGCATCCAGAATGGCGTTCAGCGCGATAGCGCCCATTTGCGAATAGATGCCCGCGACCGGGTCGAGTCCCGCCGGCAGCAGGTGATCCTTGGCGAATTGCCCCGTGACGACATGCGAAGAACGATGTCCCCATGTGCCGTATACGACATCTCCTTCACTGACACCGGTTACCTCGGGCCCAACTTCGGAAACGACGCCAACCTCCTCATAGCCCCAGCCGCCATGAACCGGGTACAGCGAAGATGAAGGCTCCGTGCGCGGTTCGAAAACCCGCAGCTCGTTGTTGAATTGCTTATGCACGAACGGATTGATGCCGCGATAGGCCGTCAGCTGCGTGCCTGCGCTGATGCCCGAATACAGCGTCGTCAGCCTGACCTCGCCTGCCGCCAGCTGCTTCTCTTCCACCTCATGAAACGCGATTTCCTTCGGCGCGATAAAATCCATTCGTTTGCCCATTTATAAACCCTCCCGGTTCCTGCTCATTGTCAGGCCTATCGTACCACCCGCCCAACGCATACTCCATCTCCTAAAGAAAGCTTTTTTTGTCATCGTTACAGGCAGGCCGCAGCAGGCAAAAAGAAAGAGCCGCTCTCTCGAGCGGCTCCGGCCGATACGCAGGGTTATGGAGAACGCGGTCTCCGGCCCTGCGATGTAATTATGAATTCGCCAAGAAAGCGGCAACCTCGGCCAAGCGGGAGGCATAGCCCCATTCGTTATCGTACCAGGTCGCAACGGACAGCAGCTCGCCCTGCACTTGAGTCAGCGGCAGATCGATGATCGAGGAATGAGAGTCGCCCACGATTCGCGATGACGCCCATTCGCCTTCCAGCACGTCCAGCACGCCTTTCAGCTCGCCTTCCTTGGCAGCCGCGCGGAACATATCGTTGATCTGCTCGGCGGTGACCGGCTTCTCCGTCAGCAGGTTCAGCTCGGCGATGCTTCCGGTGCGCGTCGGGATGCGGTACGCTTTGCCCGTAATCTGCAGGTCGTTCCAAATGAATTTGAGCGCCTTCGCCGCACCGGACGAAGAAGGAATAATATTCTCGGCCGCCGCCCACGAATCGCGGCGATCTCTCATTGGCTGATCCGTCAGCGACTGCGTATTGGTGTAGGAGTGAACGGTGGAGAACAGGCCGTACTTGATGCCGAAGTTTTCTCTGACCAGCTTAACGACCGGCGCCAGCGCGTTGGTCGTGCAGCTCGCCATGCTGATGATGCGGTGCTTGTCCGGGTCGAAGCTGTCCAGGTTGATGCCTTTCAGCAGCACGGCATCGCAATCCTCAAGCGACTTGCTCGGCCCGCTGACCAGCACGCGTTTCGCGCCGCGGTCCAGATGGACCTGCGCAACGGGACGAGTTACGGCTCTGCCCGTGCAATCGATGACGAGATCGACGCCAAGCGCGTTCCAGTCCGGTACTTCCTTGGACGAATTGATGTACGCAATCTCGCGGTCGCCGATGATCATCGTGCCTTCCCGGGAGGATACCGCCTCCGGCCAGCGTTTATAGTTGGTATCCACCTCGAACAAGGCGGCCAACGTGCCTTCATCCTTAATATCCGAAATGGAAACCGGTACGAAAAGCTTGTCCTGCAGCGCGACGCGAAGCATCTGTCTTCCGATACGGCCAAAGCCGAATAGTGCGATTTTCCCCATACTCCTCAACCTCCATTGCATGTGATAGTCGACGGCTATAGTTTACTAAATGCCGGACATGGCTGTCTATTCGCCAAAGCTCCTATTCCGTGAAGATCACGTAAAGACCGTCCGGCGGCATGCCGCATGCGTGCCGTACCTATGCCACCGCGTGCCGTCGCTCCATATCGCCGCTCATCGGCTATTCCTCGCCACGACTCCATCGCACCGCTCCATTTACTCCACAGCCAATGGCCGTACGGACACGCCTTCAAACGCCGCCGACCCGAATTGGGCGAAGAAGCGCAGATGAAGATGCCCGTTTGCGCCGTCGATTCTGGAGATCAGCGTCCGGCTGCCGTTGACGCACAGGTCGATCCAGCCGGACTTGACGACCGCCTCCACGGACACCTTCTCCGTCAGCCCCTCGACGTGATAGATGGAGGACGATTCGTCCTCCTGCAGCGAGCGCGCACGGATACGATGGACGCCGACCTTGCGGGCCGACGGTTCGAAACGAACGTCGTGACCGTCCGCGAAACCTGCCGCTCCCGAAACGGAGAAGCCGAAGTACATGTTCGGATACTGCGCGGTGACGTCGAACGCGAGCACATAGTCTGACTGAAACGCCCCGATGCTGCGCGAGACGAATCCGTTGAAGTCAGCCAGCGTGCAGCTATCGATCGACAGCGCCGGACCTGACGCCTCTCTCAGCTCCGGCACGAATGCCAGCCCGAGCGAGCCGTCCGCATGCTGCACCAGCTCGCGGAAGACCAGCTCTCCGGCGTACTGGCCCGGCGAAGACAAGAATCCTGCAGCGATGCGCCGATCTTCCGGGAACGGTGCCGTCTTGGGAACGCGCCACTGCACGCAGTCGAGCACGTCCATCGCCGGCCGCAGCCACGGCCCCGCCATCGTGCGGGAATGCCGGTAACGCGCCAGTCCGTCATTGCTGAAGATGAGATAATACCAGCCGTTCCACTCGAAGATATCCGAGCATTCCGGCTCGTCGTGATAGCCGGGAACGATGAACGGTCCGCGCTCTTCCCATTCGGTCAGATTGTCCGATACGAGATGGACAAGGCAGCCCTGATGGTTAACTTCGCCGCCGAGGCCCGGCGCGACAAGGCTCGTCGTCACGAGCATATGGTACGTCCCGTCCGCATCTTGAAACACATGGGGGTCGCGGACCGAGGAAAGCGTGAATCGCGCGGACAGACGGATCTCGGCATCTGTCTTCGCGAACCGGATACCGTCTTCGCTGACTGCATAGGTCAGGCGTGCCGGCGAACCGTCGACCGCCCGGACGGCATAGTAGGCGTAATAGATCCCGTCTTTCAAGAAGACGGAGCCCGTACAGATCGATCCTTCTCCTTCTTCCGTAATGCCCACCGCGATGGGGTGATGCTCCCAATGGATAAAATCCTTCGTCGAGATTTGCCCCCATTGATGCGCGCCGAGCCCCCACTTGCTGGCATGGCCGCGCCGGTCGTAGAGATAATAGAGCCGGAACGTCGTGCCGTCGAAGAACGGCATGCAGTCGCCGACGCCCGTTCGCATGCCGCGCGGACGCCAGTACTGCACCGTTGCCGGCTCTTTGCCTAGATAGCGTTCGGCAAGCTCCGCCTGCCCCTCAAGTTCGGCACCCTCAGCTTCGGGCGCTGCCGCATCCCTGCTTAGGATGATATTGGCAGTGCCGGCATACGCCCGAACGGCTGCATCGCTCCAATCGACGGTTCCCATCGGCCAATCCTCGTCGACGAGAATGCCATCCACGTACAGCCGAACCGCATGTCCCTCATCATGCAGCAGCACGTCGTGACGTCCGTCCCCGATACGCGCCCATGGAATGGACAGCGAAAGCGGCTCCGTCCGTGCGTCCGTATGCATCTCCGCAATCAAGGATAGCGCTTCCATCTCAGACGTCGACCCCACGTAAATTCGTACCCCTCGGCCTATTGCGGAGGAAACCGCGCTGACCAATTCTCCCTCGCCGGCTCCCGCCGCGATTTCAAAGCCGATCGCGAAGCGGTTCACGCGTCCCCAACTGAACGGCTGCGACGCATCGCCTTGTTCAATGACCAAATCGGCGTACAACGGCGCCTCTGTATTCCCCTGTAAATGGCTCATCTCCGGCTACTCCCCCGATTATGCCGACCGCCGCTTCCGGACGATCGACGCGAATGGCATGTCCTGTATCTTCGACTCTCCCTGAGCCGCCCGATCACTCTGCCTCAATCACGATTTCAACACTGCTCCGCCGCTGCTTGAACGCGTTCCCGGACTCCTTGAACACGAAAGCCAGACCGGACAGGTCGTCGGGCAGCGGCGGCGAAATGACGTAGTTCGCAGCCGAATGCCCGGTGCTCCCTCCCCCGCTCTCGAAGCGGCAGTCGTACTTCTCCCCGACGGAGAGTTCGAAATGACGTGGCCTGTCGGACAGCGATTCCCGTTCGTCATTCACATCCCAGTCGGCCGCAAAAGTGAGCACGCTCGCATTCCCGTATTGCCGGATGGAGGTCACCGTATAGAAGAACGGGCCGTGCTGAGCGGATCGCAGGACGGGGATAAGCGTTCGGAATCCGGCCGGTTCGACTTGCGGCCTGTAATGCTGCTCTCCGATGAGAGTGCTGAAGAATACCTTCAAGTAATCGTCATAAAATCCGTAATCGGCTGCCCATTTCGTTATGTACTCGAACGGCGGATATCCGGGATCGTTCGACAGGTCCTTGCGTTGTTTCAGCAAAGCGCAGAGTTGCTCGTCTATCGGGAACAGCCGCTCGTCATAATGCTCGGTCGGCCGCTCGAAAGGCATCCGTTTCATCTAGATCCTCCTTCGATATCAGAAAACTTTCCCAGCTTGCGCAGCGGTAAGAAAAGCGCCGGTACTCCCCTGACCAGCGCTTCCTTTCATGCATCTACTTGCTATTTTCGCCGATAATACTTGTGCCAATTCATCAGCGCTTGCTCTAACGTATGGCGGCGGTACGCAATATCCCGCTCCCATTCCAATGCGGCCTGCTGTTTGGTTTGGATAAACCGGTAATCGCAGAGGTTCCAGGAACAAAATACTTTGCGGTACCCGCCTCCGGCATTCAGATCGGCGTCGTATCGTCTTACTGCCTTGCTTGCTTGTCGTTTCATCCATTTCGAGCACGGGTCTTTGCAGACCGGCGTCTTCTTGAAGCTTCTGCTCATCATCTCTAACCTCCTTGGGGGAAGTTAGAGATCGTCCAACAATTTCATGCGTTCACCTCCAGAGATACGGTTAGAACTGAAATTCCGAAGCCATTACCGGGATTTCTTCACCAGCCGGGTTGCCGCGAAGCAGGCACAGAAGGTGAGACCGGCAATAATCGCTACGTCCAGCACTTGGGAGTTCGTGATGAGATAGAAATGGAAGGTTTGCGGAAAGTATTGAATGATGTTCGCGGACGGGCTCGTTTCAAGGCTATGAACGATCTCCCGCCTCCGATAGTCATGATAGAGCTCGTCGAGCAGATTCATCAAGCCCCCTGCCAGCGCTGCATAGAGGATGCATCGCATAACGGCTTTCATAACGATTCCTCCTTCGATAACGCTATCCTTAGAGACGTATCCGATCGCAAAAAGTTACGCTGACGAACCCCCTGTGTTCTGCCGCCCCTCGCGTACGCAAGACTGGCCTTCACGCTTGCCCTATCTACGACAAAAGGCCGCCGAAAACCGGCAGCCTTGTCTTGTACTCAAACGATGATCGCCGGACGCATCCGTTTCTCCATCGTGGCCTTAATATCGTGAACGAGCTGGATGGAGGCCTCGATTTCCACTTTTCTCGTCGAGACGCTTTCCACGCTGCAGCCGAGCGGAATGCCTTTCTCCAGGCCGAATTCGAAGATTTCCTCGAAAATCTTTTGCGACAGCCGGATGGACTTGTCCAGCACGTCGTTGGAATGCTTCAGATCGTTCTCCAGCCACTTCGGAATGCTGATGCCGAGCCACTTCATGAAGTCCAGCGTCTTGGCGGATCCGCAAGGGGCCAGGTTGATCAAGATCGGCACCATGTCGATTTCTTGGTTCTGGCAGTGATAATAGTAATCCGACAGGAAGTCTTTCGCCGCCTCGACGTTGTACGCGGCTTGGGAGATGAAGAACTGGCAGCCGCTGCGGATCTTGTCCGCAATGCGCAGATGCTCGTCGTGCTTCTTCTGGTGACGCTCGGGAATGACCACGCCGCCGAAAGCCAGCTTCGGATTCACCGTGCTGCTCAGCTCGTAAGCGGCCGGCAATGTCAGGCTGACCGCCTGCTTGCTGGAGGAAGCACCGACGAACACGGAGAAACGCTCTTGCCCAGGATCGGCTTGCAGCCACTCCGACAGCTGCGATTCCGAGTCTTTGCCCACGCAGCGATAAATGATCTTGGGTACGCTTAATCGGCTTAAATAGTCCCTGCTGTATGTCGTCGGCTCCACCGTCCGCAAATAAGGGAACGGCCTGTCCTGATCGATACGGTCGCTCTCTTCCTGCACGTCGTACAAAATCAAGCCATCTATAGGAAGTCCTTCAAGCCGTTCGCATTGCTTGCGCGAAATTTCGGCGATCTGATCGGGCGGATAGGTTTCCTTCGGCGGCGTCATGCCATAAGTAATTATACCGGTTTCTCTGTTGCGTATTTTCTCGCTTAGCATCGGCTCACGTCCTTGACCACATCATTGTCTGAAATCAAATCTGATCGGAATACTTACTATAGCATACTAATTCGTCTCAAGCACCGGTTATTCCTTTAGGAGATTAACCATTTAGGATGGAAACACTGGCACGCTCGTCCAATTATAGTCGAAAAAGGACTGCCGGCGCGCGGCAGTCCTTCGTTTGCTTATACAATCATTGGACACGCTCGGCATGCCCTGCACGGGGTGCAGTTCTTTGCACAAGATCGGCGTCTCTACGACTGCTTCTCCTTCAGCTTCGCGTTCACCCACTCGCGCTTGGCAAGCAGCCATTCCGCCTCCCGCGGATAACGGCTGAAGCTGATCGGCTCGTCCAGCCCTTCCTCCAAGCCCGCGATTACATAGTCCCTGCCGTACAGTTCCTCCAGCAATCGGAGCGCGCGCAAATCCTGCAGCGCCTCGCGCATGACCTCCAGCCTGATCGACTCGACCGGCTTGCCGTCTTCGCCCGGATAGACGAGGAAAGCGTCGCCGGAAGGGAACGCGTGAATCGCGTCCGTCACCTTGTAAGGGTCGATTTCGTGGCGGGACTGCTGCGAATACCAGAAGTTATAGCCCCATTGCAGAAATCCGGCCAGGTTGAACTTGTACAGCTGGATGCCCAGAATCCGATTGCGCGCCGAAGGCATGCAGAAGAACCGGTTCGCGACCTGCTTGTACTGCCCGCAGCAATAATACGTCCACAGATTCTCGACGCCATGCTCGAGGAACGGCTCGATATGGTCGTTGGCCGGAATCGGGTTCTTCACCAGCCCCCGCTCGTAGAAATCATAATCCGACAGCGCGTCGATGACCGGATAATCCTGCAGCAGCTCCCCCAGCATCTTGCTTGCGGATTCGTAGGATTCCAAATGGTGGATCGAAGGCTCGTCGGATACGTGAAAATAACTGCGGGCTCCCAATCCGTTCTCTTCGATCCACGACGTCAACGCGGGAAGGAACGCATGGATGAATTGGCGGTATTCCTCGCCGCCCGCATCCGTTTCCCAACCGAAGATGCGCTTGTATTCGCCGCCAACCGTCGCCATGATTTTCGGCGCGTGCTTCGCTCCCCACTGCGTGAACAAATGCGAGAATTCGAAATATCGGACGCCCTGCCGATCGCACAGCTCCACCCATCTTGCCAGCCGATCGAAGCCGAACCGATAGGTGCCCGCGTCCGTCTTCGTCACGTCGACCAGCTGAACGGTAGGACGCTCCCCGCCGATTTGGGTATCGAGCGGCGGCGTGAAGAGCGGCGTGAGAATCATATTGATGCCGTGCTTGACGGCCGTTCCGATGAAGCGTTCGACGGTCGCCCAATGCTGCTCGCTGAACACGTCGGTTTTATAATACGTGGCCAGGCAGTCCGTATGGAACCATTCCGTATGAATGAGGCTCTGCTCCGGAAGGGAGAGAGGCAGTACGTCCAGCTCGAAATCCGCTTCGCCTAGCCGCTCGCCGGATTCTGAATCGAAGCAGATCCGAATACCGAACAGTCCCGGCTGCACGGCTGCATCCGGCTCCACCGTTACCCATAGGGAACGCCATTGTCCAGGCAGAACGGTCAATCCTTCCTCCGCCGACAGCTCCAAGAGCGGGTCGGGATACAGGCCGGGAGTCGTACGCAGCACATGCTCGTCATGATCGTGGTAGACCGGCATCTCGGACGGGACAAGGCCAGCGGAGCGCAGCGTGATCGCAGCCGCGAGGTCCGATTCGGCGGTAACCCGCAGGCCCTTGGCCAGACGGTTCGAGCGATAGGCGATCTGAAAAGCGGCCGTCTCGTTGGACAGCGCGCTCGCTTTGCGGTACGGCTGCTCGTTTAATTCCTCGTCCGCGAATACTTTGGCCAGCGAGCTGACGCACCGCAGTTCGAGCTTGAATGGATCATTTCCCATGCAGGTATGGCCTCCCTTAAGATTGAAGTCGAATGTGAATGATAAACATCGCAAAGGTCAGAACACGGCGTGTTCTGACCAGGCGATCAAGCGTATTGCATGCCTATTTTGTTGGGATTACCGTCCTCTTGCCGGTCCGCTTTACTTCACGAATGACAGCGCGCCGAAGTACTGCGGCCTATGATAATTGACCGCCCCGGTCGGACGCCACGCCCAGTAATGGCGCACGCCCTGCCGATCCTCGTCGATCCGGTACGCGTTCCAGCGCCATACCGTTCCTTCGACCGGCATTCGCTTGAAGTTGAGCATCGGAATCCGGACTTCATAGACTCGTCCGCCTTCCGCCTCGGTAACGCTGGTCGTCATACCCGCGGGATGCCAATCCAAATCCGCTTCGATCGAGCCTTGCAGATCATTCCGGACGAGCGCGTCGAAGACGACATTCAGCGGACTGACCTCAAGCTCGTAATATTCCATGCCGTCGCCGGTCTCATCGAGGAAGATCTCCACGACGTCCTCTTCGTATAAGGGGTCGTCATGGCCCGTCATGCGGGCCGCTACATGGTCGTCCTCGCACTCGAAACGGAACCGGAGATCGGCGTCGGTCCAGCATGCCCGAACAGACGTCGCAAGCGCCGGACGGGCGCCCGTGACAACCTCCGTAAGTCCGATCGCTTCGAGCTCGGACCAAGGAACGGAGCCGTCCGGCAGCGGTTCGACGAACCGGCAGCGGTATGTCGCGCTAGCGGCCGGGAGCGTCATCAGCCTATCGCAACCCATTCGCCGGCGCGCGCCGCGGATGCGATTTCCGCTTCGCTGATGCGAATGGTTCCCTGCGTGCTGCGCGGCGTCGCTTCCGCGATCGGCTGGCCGGCAAGCAGCGACTCCACGAAATGTTTCAGCTCGAAATAATAGCCTTGATCCGCGGACAGCTCGGGCGAGAAGCCTGCCCCGCTGTTCGGGTTAACCTTCACGTCGCCGCGGAACAGCACGTTCGCCTGCTCGAAGTTGACGCGGTAGCTCATCTCGAAGCCGAAGTCGCCTTGCAGCGTCCAGTCGACCTGCGCGTTCACGACTTTGCCGTCCGGGTAGCGAAAGTTCGCCGAGACGACGTCGTAGCCGGAGCCCGGAATGAGGTTGCTCGCCAGGCAGGAGACCGCATCCGGCAAGCCGAAGAGCCAGTTAATGGCGTCGGTGTCATGCACGTGCATGTCGAGCAGCGCGCCGCCGGCTTTCTCCGCTTCCAGCAGCCACGGTCCCCAAGTCGGCGTAGCGCCGCCGCGGAAGAACGAGGCGCTCGTTACTTCGCCGTACGTTTTCTTTTCGACAAGCTCCTTCAGGTAGACGTAAGCCGGCCAGAAGCGGAGGCATTGTCCGATCATCAGCTGCTTGCCGCTCGCTTCGGCCGCCGCGATCATCGCCTCGCAGTCGTCCGCGTTCATCGCCATCGGCTTCTCGCACAACACGTGCAGGCCTGCCTGCAGGCATTGAATCGTCACTTCCTTATGCAAATACGAAGGCAGCGCGATGCTGACGGCATCGAGTTCTTCCCGCTCCAGCATCTCCGCGATCGACGCGTACTTGGCGAAGCGCGAGAAATCGATCGCTTCCTCCGAAGACGTATCGATATTGCCGACCGCCGCGCGGCCTTCCAGCTTCGCGGGATCGATATCGCAGATCGCCGTCAGGCGAACGTCCGCGCCTTCCTTCTCCAGACGAAGATAATTATCCATATGCGTGCCGCCCATGAAGCCGAGTCCAATCAAGCCAACTTTAAGCATCGTGTTAGTTCCTCCCCAGAATCGCGCTCATCGAAGCGGACGTGTTGTAAATGATTTGTTTGCCATGGTGCGTGTACGGAGGAATCATTTCTCCGATCACATAGTCGTCGTAGCCGACCTCGGCCAATGCCTTGACGACCTCCGGATAGTTCACGTCCCCTGCGAGCAGGTCGACGAAGCCGGACAAGCCTCCGCTCTCGCGGCGGTAATCCTTGAAATGCACTTTCTTGATGCGCTTGTTCAAAATCCGGATCCAGTGCTCCGGGTATCCCGCGTACACGACATTGCCGACATCGAAATACGCGCCGACGTAGCTCGAGCCCGTCGCGTCGATGAACTGGCGCATTTCAAGCGGCGACAGCAGAAACTTGTTCCATACGTTCTCGATCCCGATGGAAACGCCCGCCGCTTCGGCCGATCCCGCCAGCTTCGTAATCGCTTCCAAAGCAAGGTCGTACGCTTTATCGTAAGGAACGACCTCGCTGTCCGGAATAAAATCGACGCCGACCGCTCCCGGAATAACGAGAATCGTATCCACGCCGAGAATGGCCGCGGTTTCCAGCTGCTTCTTAACGATATCCTGCGCCTTCTCGCGATTAGCCGCGTTAGCGCTCGTCATCGAATAACTCCAATACAAGCCGCTCGCCAGGCTCGTCAGCGCGATGCCCTTGTCCTCCGCCAGCTTGCGAATATCTTCGATCTCCCGCGCGCTGCTCTCCAGGCTTAACGGTCCGTTCTCGTTCAGCGACAGCTCGATGCCTTCGAAGCCCGCGTCCTTGGCGATGGCGATAGCTTCCGCAATGCTCGTCTCTCCCGGAAACGACCAAATGTTGATCCCTTTCTTCATGGCGATCCACCTCCTGTTTATGGTTCTATTATAGAAGCTGGAACGCCAACTAGATTTAGCAATAAAGCCGGAGTTTTTGCACTGCGGCGGCTGTGCTAAGATGGAAGAGCCGGAACTGCCGGGAGAAGCCGATGGCTTCCGCCATTTAACGAAAGGATGACTCCCATGGAATTTACGTCGCTGGCGCTCAGCGAATCCATTACGATTACGAAGCTCTATTCCTTTCATTATTTCGAATATGCCAAAGGATTCGTGTTCGAGGGCGAAGAGCATGATTTCTGGGAGCTGCTCTACGTGGACAAAGGCGAGGTCGAAGTGCGCGCCGATGACCGGACGATCCAGCTCTCGCAAGGGGAAATGCGCTTCCACAAACCCGGCGAATTCCATACCGTGCAAGTCGCGCACCATCATAAGCCGCCGAATCTGATCGTCATTTCATTCGAATCCCGCTCGCCCGACATGGCGCGCTTCGAGGATAAAAGGTTTGCGCTCGGCAAGAAGGAAGCGGAACTGCTCGCTCTCATCCTCCAGGAGGGCTTCCGAACGTTCGCCCCGCCGTTCGACGATCCGCGCTCGCACCGGCTGACGCCGCATCCCGATGCGCCTTATGCCGGCCAGCAGGTCATTAAGGCTTATCTCGAGCTGCTGCTCGTCTTCCTGCTGCGAAGCGAAGGCGCCGCCGACCAAGAACCGCAGAGGCTGACTTCGCTTCAGAAGGACAATGCGGAGCTGTGCATCGAAGAGCGGATCATTGCTTACATGAAGGAACATCTGGCGGATAACCTGACGCTCGATCAGCTGTGCCAAGCGGTCCATCTGGGCAAAACCCGGCTGAAGGAGATTTTCCAAACGCGCATCGGCACGGGAGCGATGGATTATTTCAAGCAGTTGAAGATTAAGGAAGCGAAATCTTTAATCCGCGAAATGCAGTTCAACCATACGGAAATCGCCGCCAAGCTCGGTTACGGAAGCATCCACTACTTCTCGCGCGACTTCAAGCGCTCGACCGGCATGTCGCCATCGGAGTATGCCCGCTCCGTTAAGGCGCGTGCCGAGGGGCGGGACTAGGTGCGGGCCGGGATTCTCGCGGGCGGATAATAAAGAAGATGCCCCGTTGAACGCGGGGCATCTTCTTTATTTCAGCTGACTTAATCGACGCGGGACACAACGTCTTTCTCAAATGCAGTCGTAGCGAGGGCGTCTCCGTTCGCATCCAACAAAGCCCCGTCTTTGAACGTAACCGTAATATGATCGTCCACATTAAGGGATACGCCCGAATCCAGTGTGATTAGGAGCGTGGATGGCAGGAATGACATGACAGAAGGCATCCACTGAATCGCGCTGATAGGTAAAGCCGTTGAACCGTTGACAGTAAGGGAACTGATAAGATCTGCTGCACGGTTAATCGAAAGCGTAGAAGCATTCAGTTCAGGCGAAAGAAAGTTAAGCGTTAGCGTTGCTACACTTCCAGCGTACACGGGTTCAATGGATACATCTTCAATTGCCGGCTGCTGCGACTGCTCCAACGAGCCGCTCATCGGCACCGTGGCGAATGCCACCAATTGGCCGTTCGCATCCGTTGCCGCAAGTGCCATATAATACGTTTCGCTGTTGTAAGTGTAGTTACAATAGCCTGAAAGCTGGCCTCCTGTTAAGGAACAAGGCGCGTAATCGGACATGACCGTACCGGCCCCCGGGGTCAAAAATGGCGAACTGCTCGTGGCGATCATCAGCTGGGTAGCTCCCGTTGGCAAGGAAATGGCTCCGGCGATATTTCCGAAGCCTGGCCCGGAATTTCCGAACGAGAGGCCGCTAATATCCAATAGCGCTGGCACCGACACAGGCGGTTCTTCCGTTTCCACCGTATAGGTTGCGGTGAATACGCCGCTGTTCGTCATGCCGGATTTCACGGCAACCGCTTTGATCGTCGTCGTGGATGTAATAACGATCGGATGGTCGCTGTCGTACAAAGTGCCGTTCGAACGGCTCGGCTTGGTACCGTCTGTCGTGTAATAGATGGCTGCCCCCCGCGTCGCATCGCTCAGCGATACGCTCGTATGCGAATCTACCGTGTCGGCCTCTACATCCGCTCTCGGCGTCGCAACCTGAGCAATGACTGCCGGTGCCTCAGCCGCCGGCGGCTCGGCCGCATGGAAAGTCAGCGAACTGCTGGAGCCTCCCGCATTCAAGTTTATGGTATAATCTCCGCCCTTGCCTTCGCTTGGCATTGTGAACGGCAACGAGTAGATGCCTGATTCACCGCTGCGCGCCGCTTCTACCGTTCTGAAGGAAGCTGATCCGATATAAGGGCTGATGATAGAACTAACCCCAGACAAGTTAGACGCTGGCGACAATAGTAAACTGCCATACTGATCGTACACGTCGAAGTTCACATGATAATCATGCGACCATTCGGCTTGCGATACTTCGTTCCCGTTCGAGTCACGGAGCGAGCCGTTGATCTCTAATTTAGCAGGGATTGGCGCAGTCCCGACTTTAAAGTTTTTAGTGACCGTCACGCGGGTATCCGTATCAACCAGCGTTATGGGTAGAATCGAAATGCCTTGCTGCATGTCCGGTCCCGTGGTATCCGCTATGACAGTCATGCGCTTAAGGTCTATGCTGGCAGCGGCCGAAGGATACACGTCGAGTTTGGGATTCTGAACCGCTTCTCCGTACTGGTTGGTTGCCTTAAACGGAATACTGACCTGTTTGGCATAAGCAATTGTGTCGGAGGCGGAGGCGAATTCAAGCTTGACGACCTTCTCGGCTTGTACATCCACAATGACGGCGGTGTTGTCCACATCCGCAGCATCCAGGCCGGATAAGGTAACCGTATACTTACCTTCCTCCAAATTATTAGCAAACGTCAGGACAGCGCTCTTCTTGTCATCCGCCCAAGCGACCGAGGCGCTGCCTTTCGATACGGATAGCTTCGCCTTCTCCGTGTCGACGGGCTTATTGAGGGTCACGTTGATCTTCTTTACGCCTATCGCTTTCCCTTCCGTGACACTCACTTTCCCTGCAGGTACTACATATTGTTGTTTGGCTTCATATGCGCCCGTGAGGAGCAGATCGCGCGTTGCGTTGGCTTTGCCGCCGAACGTTCCGTCCTCGTTATTGCTCAACAATTTGAGCGCCAGCGCCTCGGCAACATAGCCCTGCGCCCAATCGGTTACCGTTGAATCGGTACCGGTCAGCGTCTTTGCTTCCGCATCCTTGCCTAATATTCGATCCAAGAACGCGGCTAACTGCTCCTTGGTTACTTTGCCGGCCGGATTGTATGTACCCTCGCCATAGCCTTCCGTAACCCCCGCGGCTTTGAGCGCTTCAATGTAAGGCAGCGCGTAACCATTGCCGGGATCGCTCGGACTAACGTCCCTGAAGCTGGACGTCTTCAGGTCTTTATTGACGTCAAGGCCCATAATCAAAGCCGCAACTTTGGCAAACTGGGCGCGGTTCATCTCATCTTTGAGGCCGAAGGTCGTATCGCTGACACCGTCGAAAATACCCGCGCTGATCATGGCGTCGAACTTGGCCTTCGTTGCCGCGTCCAGATCCTTCAAGTCCGTAAAGTCCGCTGATGATTTCGCATCGGCATAGCTGATCGCAGCGTTTGAGCACAGCAGCGCAGCCAATGAAATACCTATGATTCTTTTTTTCATCAGATTCATTCCTCCTGTTGTGTGTTTCAAAGCCATTCGTTTCACGATATCACAGCCAGTCTAAACAATCCCTAAACAACGCGATCACTTCAGCAGCGCATCCGTAAGATTCCGATTCGCAAAGTCTAGCCATCTACCGACGGCTTCCTTCGGCTCCATCCCGAATTCAGTCTGCAGCATCGTCCTTAACGCCTCATATTGCTTGATCGCCGAAATACGGTCATCCGCCAAAACCAGTACCCGAATGAGCAGCTCATGAATGAATTCATTCAGCGGATCCTGTGCAAGCGCCTCCCGCAGCAGCCCCGCAGCGGCATGATAGTGCCCTTCCTTCTCCTCGCGCTCATGAAGGCGAAGCAATATCGCGACATACTCGCTTCCAAGGCGAACTCGCATCGGCTCTGCCCACTCGTACGGCGTGCCCGCCATATAACCCTGTCCGTACAATCGAACAAGCTCGCCTGCATAGTCACGCCATGCGATGTCATCGTTTTGCGCCTCGACGGCCAGCAAACGATCCCAATCATCCAGATCAAAGTCCAATCGGCTCGGATCGATCCGGTAACCGCCTTCCGCATGCTGAACAATGCCGTTAAGTCCCATTTGGCCTAAGACTTTGCGCAAATAGTGAGTCGTTGTATTAAACTGGGCCCCTGCCCGGTCAACCTCTACCTCTCCCCACAACGCATCGAGAATACGATCCCTGCTCACCACTTCGCCGCGATGGTGAACGAGAAAGGCCATGAGCTCCTCGGTTTTGGATGTTCGCCATTTGATCGCTGCGTTATCCTCGGTCTCTATCCGAAACCGCCCGAAACACCGAATCTTAATTCGCGGTCGAGCGCGATAGACATCGAACGCTTGCAGAACGAGATTCGCATAATCGTTCCGCTCCATCGGTCTCGCACCGTTATCCCCGTACGACTGCACATAAATAGACATCAGCTCCGCCATCCCCGGGCCTTCGTCCACGAAGCTGCGGATGAACCCTTGCGGCTTCGCGAGCTGCAGCGCGGTATCCAGCTTCATAAGCGCCTGCTCCGTCCGGCCATCGAGACCTAGCGCCATGCATTGCAAAATCAGAACGTGAATGCGGTCCCGCAGACGGTCTTCCTTCGTCAACAGCCGATACAGCCGCTCGGCGAGCGATAGCGCAGGTTCGATTTGTCCGCACGCGGCAAGGACGCGAACGAGCGCCGACTGTTCGGATACTTGCTCCAGCGTCGCTTCGTCCGAGTGCGACAACCCGCATTGCTTCAACCACCGCCGGGCAGACGCCATGTCGCCTTGACGCACGGCCAAGATCGCCTGCTCGGCATCGATTTTACGAAGGAAGATTTCATAGTCGGGCGAATCGATCTGCAGTTTCAGTTGTTCTAACAGCGCCGCGGCTTCTCGCGAGTTCCCCTTGGCTAGCTGAATTCTCGAAGCAGCCACGGAGAGCTGATACCGATTGCGGGGAACCGGCGCGAAAGCGTCTGCATGCATCATGCGGTTCACCCAGCTCTCGGCTTCCTCCAGCCGGTTCCATTCGTACAATACTTTGGCGTAGGATGCATACATCGGCGTCGCATACGGATGGTTAGCGCGATCCTGCCAATATGCGATCATGCCGGTAAAGAATCGCGCTGCCCCATGGTAATCGTTAATGAAGCTCAGATGGTCGTCAAACTCTTCGACCGAATAATGTTTATTGTTGCCGGCTTGAATAAAGAAGCTTTGCTCGTACGTAAGCCTATCCCCGCTTATAAAATAGTCGGCCGTGTCCGCAAGATCTCTTCTCACATAGGCAGCAGCTCCGCAGAAATAATAGATATCGCCCATCGTCAAGCGCCATGCGTCAGCGTCCATGCGGTCTTTCATCGCTTCGAAACGGATTCGAAGCCGTTCCGCCCGGTCCGGAATGAGATGAAACTGCCGAATGCCGACCATCACGAGCAAATAATAAAGCTCAACGAGCGGCCGGCTCGCTACATACTGCTCGGGCACTTGCATCACCCAACGGGCGGCGACGGTGTTTTTGCCTCCAAGCAGTTCGAACAGATGCGCCTCGATCAGGCGGACGACATCTTCATACAGCCGTCCTGCCAAATAATGCTCCGCCGCTTCTACGATAAACCCGTTATTTTCGAACCACGCTGCGGCACGCGCATTCGCCTGAACCCACAGCTCCGGCTCCGTTCGAGCGAGCAGGGACTGCAGGAAATCGGACAGCAGATGGTGATAGCGATACCAGTTGCGCTGATTATCCAGCGGAATGATGAACAGCTGAAGCTGCTCCAGTTGTTCCAACTGCCGCTGACCTCTCGCTTGCCCGGTCACCGCCTCGCACAAAGCATAATTCATTTGGCTAAGTACGGAAGTTTGCAGCAAAAAGCCGCGCAGCTCATCCGGCAGATCGCGAATGACTTCCTCTAGCAAGTAATCGGATATGTGCTGTTGATGGCCGCGGAATTGACGAATCGTCGCGGCCGCATTGCCGCTTCGTTGCAGGGAGATGGCCGCGAGCCGCAGGCCGCCGATCCAACCTTCGGTTTGGTCGTACAACACGTCTAGCTGCTCCGCCGACAGCTTCAATTCCGTGGACACTCGGAAGAACTCGTTTGCCTCCTCCGGCCGGAACCGCAATTGTTCAATCGTAATCCGCCGCATCTCGCCTTTCGCAAACCATCTTGCCGTTGGAAAGGGGAGGTCGTTGCGGCAGGCGATATAGAAATGAACATGACCGGGGAGGCATTCGAGCAAGTAGCTCATCGACCTCTGGATGGCCGGCGTCGTCGCCAGATGATAATCGTCGATGGCGATGACCAGCTCGCCTTGCAGTTGATTCAACTCGTTCAGCAGCGCAGTCATCGCCGGCTCCATCGAAGCGGAAGACGCAGACGGCCCTTGCGCCAGCAGCGGCCAAACCGTCAAACCAAAGCCGTCGACACGATTTTGGATCGAAGCGACGACGATGTTCCAGAAGGCGATCCACTCATCGTCCTGCTTGCTCAGCGATACCCACGCAACTGCCTTTTTTCGTTGTCTTGCCCATTCGCTTAACGCCGTTGTTTTCCCATAGCCGGACGGAGCGAATAAGAGCGTCAGCTTCGCATCCATGCCCTCGTCGAGCAGACGCAGCAATCCCTGGCGGGCGACCAAGGCATGCCGTTCATGAGGGATGTGCATCTTTGTTGCGGCAATCATCGCGATAACCCTCCAACATCATTAGACAGATTAAGTGTGTTTTCGACACCTGCACGTAAATTCCTGTATTTTGTCGGGGCTTCGTGCAAAAACAACGATGAATATCATAATCTGCTTTCGTCTAAATAAATGGGGAAATTACGATATTGAAGATAGAAAGGATGTTCGTTCATGCGTAAAATCATTCTCTTCATTCACAGTTCGATTAATGGAGTTGTCACTGGCGATCCAAGCGAGGATAAAACCAACTGGACGGTCTGGAGAAATAACGCCGGCATTGAAGAAGGTTCTCGGTATCTATTAAACATTTTCAAGACGGCGGATACCATTTTGCTTGGCCGCGGAACCTATGAAGACCTCTCTAGAAAGTGGCCGAATACTCGAGGTTCAAGCCTGGGTGATCAGATAAACAACGCTCACAAGCTCGTTGTAACAAGCGTCCGCCCGCTCGATCAGCTAAAATGGGGAGAATTTGAAGCGCCAAAACAATTGACCGGCAATAATATAGAAGAGCAAATTAAGGACCTGAAAAATGGTGACGGCGGCGACATTGTTATTTTCGGCAGTCCAACGCTCGTGCGATCGCTTGCAAACGCAAATCTTATTGACGAATATCAGATCGTCATGCACCCGGTTGTGGTCAACGCAGGCGAGCATTTGTTTGACAATCTTCATGAGCAGAAGGAATTTCATCTCGTGGACGTCAAACCACTTCAGGTTGGTTCCCTCTTGGTGACCTACAGACCCGCTACAGCTTAACTCAACCAGAGCAACGGAGCTATCGGGGGAGATGGCTCCCCCTTCTTAACATTAAACTATCTCTTCAAGTTCATATATCATGCTGTGCATGCCTGGATTCAGCCTTTCAAGGTTTGCGGCATCTTCGGCTGATGCTTTCCCTTCTGGCGACTGAAAAGCTTGCCTGATGTCCTCCATACTGTCCCATTGCAGTTCGGCTACGAGATAATATGCGGCGCCTCCTCGAATCGGTGCTATATTGCGACTTATAGAATAACGACGGAGACCCGGAAGTTTTCTTGCCAAGGGAATGTGTACCTCGTTGTAGTAGCGCTCAAATGCCTCAATATCATTCGGCTCGGTGTATAGGACTAAGAATCTAACCATTATAAGACCTCCCCATTGTGGTGAAATGCATGTTTGTCTGCTCCTTTACTGACTGTAGGTTTGTAATTGCCTGTCACCTATTAAAGTCGATTAGAAGATAACGATTTCTACATTCCAGAAACATTTTTTTATGAAAGGATAACAAAAACCTCCACCCCCGCTTGCTTTCGCGGAGATGAAGGTTTATCTGCAAATCAGTATTCAAGAACAGTATGCAAGCCAAGGCGGCAAAAGGACGCCCTCCTTGCGACGGCGCACTGTCCGCCGCCAGTCTTGCTACAGCTCGATCACGCGCTTCTCCGCGCTCGAGCGAATGACCGCGTCCAGCACTTCCTGGTTGCGGTAGCCGTCCATGAAGCCCGGCAAGCCGTCCGAAGCGGAGCCGTCCAGCAGCGACAGGAAGTCTCCGTACTGGGTTACTTTGCACCGCTCCGGCACGTCGATCGCCGCCTTCGCCAGCTGGCCGGGCGCTTCCTCGCGGATCCAGATCAGCTGGTCCGGATTCAGCGTGGACGCGTGCAGCGTACCGGCATCGCCGTAGATCGAAACTTCATGCTGATTGCCCGAGCCGATCGCGTTGCGCGAAGACTGGAAGATGCCGACTTCGTCGCCCGACATGCGTGCCTGGAAGCTCACGAAGTCGTCGACCTTGATCTTCACCATCGCGCCCGTCGCCGGGTCCGGACGCTCGGGGATGAGCGTGCGCATCTGCGCGGACAGCTCCCGGAATTCCCCGAAGAGGAACCGCGCCAGATCGATCATATGCGAACCCAGATCGCCGAGCGTTCCCGTGCCGGTAATGTCTTGGTTAAACCGCCAGATATAAGGTGTATTGTTCGGAGCCGCGCCCCAGCTCTGCAAATACTGGATCGAGAAGCTCCGCACCGTCCCCAGCTTGCCTTCCCGCACGAGCTCGCGCGCATAGCGGAAAGCCGGCGTGTACCGGTAGCTGAAGCCGACCATGCCGGCCGCCGGCTGGCGCTCGAACAGTTCCAGCAGCGGAACCGCCTCCTCGAAGACGCGGGTGAAAGGCTTCTCGGCCAAGAACGGCTTGCCTGCCAGCAAGCAGGCGCGAACGATTTCCGCATGCACGTTGTTCGGCGTCACGGACACGACCGCATCGACGTCCGGATCCTCGATCAGCTGCACGAAGTCGCTGTAGCGCTTCTCCTCCGGGATGCCGAGCTGCCCGCCTTTCTCCGCGAGCGCCGCCTCGTTCACGTCGCTTACGGCGACGATCTCATAACGTCCTTCTTCCGCCATCCACCGCATATGCGAGTGCGCCATCCCGCCAAGACCGATCAATCCGATTCGAAACTTCTTCATCGTATCGTTTCTCTCCTTCTCCTCATGTACTCACGATTCTAGCTGTCCTGTCCGTCCGTTATTCTTCACTTCCCGCCGATCTGCTCCAACGGCTTCGCGTTGCCGTAGAAGGGACGCTCGCGGCGTACGGGCCGCGCCCACTTAACGGCGTTAACGATCACGCGCTGAATAGCCGGGTTATGATACGTCGGATACGTTTCGTGGCCGGGTCTGAAATAGAACACCTTGCCGCTTCCGCGCGTGTACGCACAGCCGCTGCGGAACACTTCTCCGCCCTCGAACCAGCTGGTGAACACAAGCTCGTCCGGCACCGGAATGTCGAAATGCTCGCCGTACATTTCCTCCTGCGGCAGCTCGATATATTCGCCGATCCCTTCGGCGATCGGATGGCCGGGCGCAACGACCCAGAGACGTTCCTTCTCGTCGGCTTCGCGCCATTTCAAATCGCAGCTCGTTCCCATCAGCACTTTGAAAATCTTCGAGTGATGCCCGGAGTGGAGCACGATAAGCCCCATGCCGTCCAGCACGCGCTGCCGCACTTTGCTCACGATGTCATCCTGCACTTCTCCGTGCGCCAGATGGCCCCACCAGACGAGCACGTCGGTGGCAGCCAGCACTTCATCGGTCAACCCGTGCTCCGGATCGTCCAATGTCGCCGTTCCAGCAATCATGCCCGCTTCCTGCAAGAAACCCGCAATCGCGCTGTGGATGCCGTCCGGGTACACTTCCTTCACCTTCGGATTCTTCTGCTCATGGCGGTTCTCGTTCCATACCGTTACTCGCAATGCTTGACTCATGTCTATTTCCTCCTAGCATCCCATGCTGTGTTTGATAATCGCGTTTGAACAAAGCTGCCCCGCAGTCCGTCTGCGGGGCAGCTGCATGCATTATTTCACGGCCATGAAACGGTCGTAGGCATCATTGTAGATTTTGATCAGCTTCTCCAGACCCATCTCGTTCAGCTTCTTGACGTAAGCGTCCCACTCCTCGTCGATGCCGCCTTTCGTGACCCACTTGGCGCGCGTGCTGGCGATATAGCTCTCGATGTCCGTCGTCAATGTCGGAAGATCCGCATACTCTTCGGCCGTGTACATCACATCCGGGAACGGCGTCGTTACGTAATCTTTGCCCAGTTGATCCAGCGTCAGCTTCAGACCGTCGCCGCTGGAAGGATCCAGCTTGATGTTCTTCTCGAATTCGGGGCTGGCGTATTTCGGGCCGAAGTCGCGCAGGGAGCTGTCCCAGTACCAAGCGTCGGCGCTCGTGCCGTCCGGCGGATCCATGAGCGCGTAAGTCCCGTCATCGTTCTTCTTGATGGAAGAGCCGATCGCGCCCCAGAAATTCTGAATGCTGGCTTCGCCCGTGTAGAACTGGTCTGCCCAGCGCGCGGCAACGTCCGGATTCTCGCAAGTCGTCGTAATCAACACCTCGTTGCGGCGGAAACTCAAACCGCTCGGATCGCCGATTTGGTATTTGTTCCCGTCCGGGCCGGCGATCGGTGCGATCGTTTCGTACTGCTTGCTCCATGGGCCGAACACGGCGTCAGGCGTCCACTGGTAGGTGAATCCGATCAGCGCCGCATCCGGATTTTGGCGTTTCGCCGTCAGCATCGTGCTGTCCTGCGTGAAGGTTTCTTTATCGATCAAGCCTTCGGCATATAACTTATGCGCCCACTCCATGCCTGCCTTGTACGCGTCCGAAGTCGGGTAATAGTCCGGCTTGCCGTCTTTGACGACCATATGGTTGCCCCGAAGATCCGTGATGCCGAACGGAGCAAGCAGGTTTACATCCAAGTCCTTCGTATCGCTGTACGGAATTTCATCCGCCTTGCCGTTGCCGTTCGGATCCTGTTCTTTGAACGCTTTCAGCACGTTATACAGATCATCGATCGTTTCCGGCGCTTTCAAGCCCAGCTTATCCAGCCAGTCTTTGTTGATGACCGGCTGCGCGCCGCTCATCGGACGGGACGGCAGCCTTGCAGGCAGGGAATACACTTTGCCGTCCGGGAAGGTGCTCAGCTTCTTCAGCTCCGGCGACTCTTGAATCGCCGCTTTCAAGTTCGGCATGTCCTTCTCGATATACTCGTCCAGCGGCCGGAAAATTTCCAAGTTGTTCACGATATCGGAATCCCCGAACGCCTGGTCGCCGATAATGACGTCCGGCAGCTTGCCGCTTGCCAGCATGACGGATTTCTGATCCGGCCAATCGTTGGAAGAGACGACCTGCCAATTGATTTTGACATTCGAATTCTTCTCCAGGTCCTGCAGCCACGCATTCTTCGTAAACGTATCGCCCATGTTGCCCCAACGGATGGTGAGCACGTTCAGCGTGACCGGCTTATCGACGATCGGCATGCCTTCTTGATGGAAGTTGCCGTCCGAAGCATTGGCGGCCTTACCCGAGTTGCCGTTGGCAGCAGCCGTATTCGTATTCGTATTCGTATTCGTATTCGTATTCGTATTCGTATTCGTATTCGAGTTCGTGTTCGCGTTCGCTTCCTTGTCGTTGCTGCTGCTGCAGCCCGCCAGAACGGACGTGCCCAGCACGGAAATCAAAGCCAATCCCGTCAGCATTTTTCTCTTGTTTCGTTTCGAACGGTTCGCCATGCTTAAATCCCCCTATGTCATGATATAAGTGCCAATCCGAATATTATCGCGTTCTTGCAGCTTTGCAGCCTCGTTACTCCTTCACGGCGCCGACCATCACCCCCTTATTGAAATACTTTTGCACGAAGGGGTAGAAGCACATGATCGGCACGGTCGCTACGATAATGACGGAATAGCGAAGCAGGTTGGACAGACGGAGCGCGATTTGCGCCGCTTCCCCGGTTCCGAGGGCGGTCTGCATCTGATTGGTGACCAGGATATCCCGCAGGATGAGCTGCAGCGGGAACAAATTTTTATTTTGCAAATAAATTAACGCATTGAAGTAAGCATTCCATTGGCCGACCGCGAACCACAGCGCCAGTACCGCGATGATCGCTTTGGACAGCGGCAGCACGATCTGCACATAGAAGCGGAGATTGCCGCAGCCGTCGATTTGCGCCGCTTCCCATAGTTCCTGCGGAATGTTCGTCCGGAAGAAGGTGCGCGCCACGATGATATCGAAGACGGCGACGGAGAACGGCAGGACCATGACAAGCACCGTGTCGTACAGATGAAAATCGCGGATCGTCATGAAAGTCGGCACCAAACCGCCGTTGAAGAACATCGTGAAGATGAAGAAGAGCGACAACCATTTGCGTCCGACAAGGTCCTTCCTCGACAAGGCATAGCCGGCCGAGATATTGACGACGAGCCCGATCGCGGTTCCGACGACCGTATATAAGATCGTGTTCCGATAGCCGATCCAAATATTCGAATGCCTCAGTAATTCCTTATAGCCGTCCAGCGTAAACCCTTTGGGGAACAGCCATACCTTCCCGTTCCCGACCGCGGACGGGTCGCTGAAGGAGGCAATGACGATAAAGTAAAGCGGATATAAGACAATCAATAACATAAATGCGGCCCAGATGTACATCAGCGTCTCCATCAGCCTGTCGCCGGAGCGCGTTTTCTTCGGTTGCAGAACCAGTTTCGTTGCAGCCTCCATCGCTGTTCGACCTCCTCCCGTTACCAGAGACTGTTCTCGGTATATTTCTTCGACACCCAGTTGACCAAGATAAGCAGCGTGAAATTAATGAGCGTGTTGAACAGGTTGATCGCCGCCGAGAAGCTGAACTGGGAACTGATCAGGCCGATCTTGTACACGTAGGTCGAAATGACCTCGCTGCCGGAAATATTCAGGTTGTTTTGCAAGAGGAACGCTTTCTCGAAGCCGACGCCCAGCAGTCCGCCGACCCTTAAGATCAGCAGCGTCACGGCCGTCGGGATGAGCATCGGGATGTCGATGAACCGGATTTTCTGCCACCGGCTTGCCCCGTCCACCGTCGCCGCCTCGTACAGGCTGGGGTCGACCGACGACAGCGCCGCGAGGTAGATGATGCTGTCCCAACCCGTATGCTGCCATACGTCGGACCACACATAGACGCTGCTGAACAAGCCCGGCGACCCCATCAGGTTTGGCGCTTCGGCGCCGAACAAGCGGTAGACGCTTCCGATCAGCCCGTTTCCGGGCGAAAGCAGGATCAGCATCAAGCCGACGATGACGACGGTCGAGATGAAATGCGGCATATACGTGACCGTCTGGAACACCCGCTTGAACCGGTTCTCCCGCAGCTGGTTCACGAAGATCGCGAACAGGATCGGAATCGGGAACGTCGCGAAGCTGTACAAACTGATGACCAGCGTATTCTTGATCGTGACCGAGAATTGATAGGAATGAAAATACTTCTCGAAGTATTTGAACCCGGCCCACGGACTGCCCATGATTCCGAGCGTCGGCTTGAAGTCCTTGAACGCGATAATGACGCCGTACATCGGTTTGTACGTGAAACAAATCAGCAGTACCACGGCCGGCAGCAGGAGCAGATACAAGCCCCAGTTCCTGCCGATCCTCGCAAACGTTTGCCTATTGGCGCTCCATATACTATTGATCAATGACCGAACCCCCTTTTGCGTATGCATCGTCATGCTGCGCCTTCCAATGACTTCAGTATACGTGCAATATCAGATGCCATTTGGACATCATAAAGGTAGTTTCCGGACATTTCGGCGATATGCGGCGGCATCCGGAACGCGGACTTGCTCTCGCGGTCCCGGCAGTCATCCAATCCAGACTTTTTGCTGTCATTATCCGGACATTCGTCGCGGAGAGGCCGTAATCGGCTTGTATTTTCGACCCCCGGCATTATAATAATCAGACAACGCCATGGATGTCGCATTCAGAGGCAGATAGCGAGGAGCTGCGGGGCAGATGGCCAAACAAGCGGAGAGCAAGCTATATCCGATCCAGCATTACGTCAAAATCATTCTCGTCATCTCGTTCTCCGCGCTGATCTTGGACTTCATCATCAGCTTCGCGTCGATCGCGATCGTCAAACAGCAGTCCGCGCGCGACTTGCGGGATACGGCTAACCTGTACATTAACCGGATCAACAGCGATTTCTCGTATCTCAACCATTTCATGGGCTGGACGCTGGCTAACGACGAGAACGTGAAAGTGATGGAGAAGCACGCCACCGACGAAACCGAGTTCATCAAAGCCAACAGCGCGCTCTACCGCCGGTTCGTCGAGCTGCAGCAAAGCTACGGGCAAGCCTATAACTTCTTCCTCTTCTTCAAGGATAAGAATTTCCTGCTCAACTGCGCGCCTATGGGAATGACGTACAAGGAGTATCAGGAATTGCAGCAGCAGATCAACGTCTATATCAAAGACAAGATCATCTATGACCAGTTCTACTCCCGCTGGTCGACCGTTCAGCTGGCCGGGAAATTTTATCTCATTAATATCGTTCCCTATCACGACAGCTATATTATCTGCCTGATCGCCGCGGACGAACTGATCCGCCCCCTGCGCCAAATCAATCTGGGCGAGAACGGCTACGCCTCCTTGGCGACCGCGGACGGCTCGCTCGTCACAAGCCCGATTACGAATAATGGCAAGCTGCTGAATGCGAAGCCGGGCGGGTTCTCGCTCATGAATGTGCTGCAAACCAAAACGACGGTCATCGGCGAGTTTACGAACGCTTCGTTCTTCGTCAAGCTGGTCATTCAATTCGGCGCGTTCGAGAAAATCATGATCGCCCAGCTGCTGATCGTGCTTCTCGCTCTGATCGTCGCCTGCAGCCTGTGCTTCATATTGCTGTATTTCAAGAACAAGGTGCTTCAGCCGATCAAGAGTTTCTCGTATAACCTCGCCTTCTGGACCGAGGACGGCGAACCGCTGGACATCGCCAGCAGCAAGATCGTCGAGCTTGAGAAAGCGAATAAGCAATTCTCTCATCTCGTCACGCAAATCAAGACGTACAAGATCGATATTTACGAACGCGAGATCGAGAAGCAGCGCATCCAGCTGGACTATACGAAGCTCCAAATCAAACCGCATTTCTTCCTCAACTGCCTGACGACCATTCACAGCATGGCGCAGATGGACATGACCGGGGAAATCCAGCAGATGGCCTTGTCCACGTCGGACTACTTCCGCTATATCTTCCAGAACGGACAGGACTTCGTTCGCATGGAGGACGAGATCGAGCATGTACGCATTTATCTCGATATTCAGAAGAACCGCTACCGCGACTCGTTCGACTATCGCATCGAGCTGGCCGAGCCTTCGCGGCATACGCCGATACCGCCGCTCGTGCTGCAAACCTTCATCGAGAACGCGATCAAATACGCCGTTTCGCGGGACAACGAAGCGCTGATTGCGCTGACCGTCGATCGAAGAATCATCGAGGACGAGCCGATGACCGTCATCTGGATTTCGGATACCGGTCCCGGATTCCCCCCGGACGTCTTGGCGAAGCTGCAGCATGGACAGCCGCTCGACCAGACGCACGGAACGCAGATCGGCATCATGAATACCGTGCAGCGGCTGGAATATCTGTACGGCAAGAACGCGTATATCCGCTTCTCGAACCGGGAAGGCGGAGGCGCCTGCATCACCCTGTATCTTCCGGATCCTCCGGCGAATCCAACCGAGATGGGAGCGTAGCCCGATGAACGTATTGCTCGTGGACGATGATTACTTTGTCGTGACCGCGCTGGAGAAGAAGATCGACTGGCTGTCGCTTGGCATCGAAACGGTCTATACCGCCCATAATGTCGCCCAAGCGCGCGAAATTCTGATGAACCATCCGATTCGGATTCTGATCTCCGACATCGAGATGCCGCAAGGAAGCGGTTTGGAGCTGCTAGCGTGGATTCGCGAGGAGAATTACAACGTTCAGGCGATTTTCCTGACCAATTACGCCGACTTCAACTATGCCCAGAAAGCGATCGAGCTGCGCAGCTTCGAATATTTCCTGAAGCCGATTCAATTCGATAAGCTGATGCTGATTATCCGGAAAGCCGTGGAACGGGCGAACGAACAGCAGAAACAGGAGAAGGCCATTCAGGAAGGGTATTACTGGCAGCGGAATCAAGCGAAGATCCTCGAGCATTTCTGGCGCAAGCTGATCAGCGGCAGCGTCTCTTTCCCCCTCAAGCCTGCGGACGTCGCGCGCGCCGTCGAAGAACAGAATCTCTCCTGCGGCATGAGCGATCTCGTGCAGCCCGTGCTGTTCAATCTGTTCCCGTATGACGGCAGCATGGGAAGAGACGAGAAGAACCTGTTCGATTTCGCGCTGCTCAACGTGCTGTACGAGCTGTTCAAGAATCCGCTGTTTACCGTGGAAACGGTACTGGAGTACAGCGCGCATAATTGGATCGCCGTCCTGAAATGGAACCAGCCTCCCGATTCCCAGTTAATCGACGAGCTGTGCGCCTCGTTCATCCAGCAAGCGAACCGCTCGCTGAAATGCGACGCCTGCTGCATCGTCGCCTTGTCCGGCCGGCTCGAAGACATCAGCCCGATTATCCGGCAGCTGCTGCAGCTGAATGACGAGATCGCCAAGCGGCGCAATCAAATCTTCTTCGCGGAGCATTATCTCCGGCCGACCGACGAGGCCTATATGCCGCCGGATCTGGCACGGCTGGAAGACTTGTTGAACCGGAACCTTCCGGATGATTTTCTGGCCGAAACGAACCGGTATTTAACCGCTCCCTCGCGCCATGAGCATTTCACGACGTCCGTCCTCGGCCTGTTCCGGCTGGATATGATGCAGCTCGTCTACGCCTTCCTCAAGTCCAAGGGCATTCAGGCGCATCAGCTGTATACGGGCAAGAATAATGAGCGCTTATTGTCCCATTCCTTGAACTCCATCGAGGATATGGAAGCTTACCTGCACTACTTGGTCAACACCGCGATGGACTACCGCGATTTCGCCGAGCAGCCCAAATCCGTCGCGGAAGAAATCAAACAATACATCCAAGCGCATTACGGCGAGGATCTGACCCGGATCAGCCTGGCGGAAATCGTCTACCTCCACCCCGATTACCTGGCCAGATTGTTCAAGAAAGAAACCGGCGTATCGCTCGGCACCTACGTCATCGGGGCGCGCATCGCCGCCGCCAAGCAGCTGCTCCGCACGACGCATCTGTCGGTGTTCGCCGTCGCGAAGAAGGTCGGCTATGCCAACTACTCCTACTTCGCGAAGGTGTTCAAACAGGAGGTCGGCATGACGCCGAACGAGTATAAGCAGGACGGCGAGTGAACGTGTTCCGCTGTGAGGGCAGACTGGCGGCTTGAACGCGTTCCGCCGCGAGGGCGGGATGGCGGCGGGCGGCGAACGAGTACAAGCAGGACGGCGAGTGAACGCGTTCCGCCGCGAGGGCAGGATGGCGGGGCGGGGCGAATGAGTACAAGCAGGATGGCGAGTGAGTGCGTTCCGCTGCGTGGGCAGGATGGCGGCGGGCGGCGAATGAGTACAAGCAGGATGGCGAGTGAGTGCGTTCCGCTGCGTGGGCAGGCTGGCGGCGGGCGGCGAATGAGTACAAGCAGGACGGTGAGTGAGTGTTTTCCGATGCGAGAGCAGGATGGCGGCGTGAGTGTGAATTGCTGTATTAGTAGGTTCAAACAAGTGGCGCTAACGAACCCAGTCCGCGCTATTCGCTCCATTTTACGACTTTCTGCAACGTAACGAATCCCAACGGCGCTATTTGGCTGAAACCCCCTGCAAGAAAGCTGTTTACGCCGGAATAAGGTGTGTCAGATTCGTTATTCTTACTATGACGCTCATTTCAGCTGTTTAAGGTGCGTACGGTTCGTTAGAGATTGAAAACAGGAAACGGAAGCAGAAAAACGCCGCTACCACGTTCATCTGAACGGGGAGCGGCGTTTTTCTGCCCTCGGCTACCTGCGCCTCGCGGTCTGCCCTCGGCGACTTGCCTGGCGGACTGCCCTCTGCGACCTGCGCCTGGCAGTCTGCCCTCTGCAACCTGCCTTCGGCTACCTGTGTCTGGCGAGTCTGCCGTAGGCTCTACCTTCATTTGGCCATGCAACGCACGGCGATTTGCGCTTAACGCGTAATGCTGCTCTTAGCATAAGCCAGATTTCACCGTGCCCGCGATGCTACGCGCCCGCGCTTTCGGCCAGCGCTGCGCTCTTCTTCCGCCCGTAGACGATGCTCGACAGCAGGACGCTGATTTCATAAAGCAGCACGAGCGGAATGAAGACCATCATATGGGAGATCAGCTCCGGCGGCGAGATGAGGCTGGCGACGACGACGAGGATCAAGTACGCGTAACGCCGCATTTTGCGCAGCACGGTCGGCGTCAGGACGCCGATCTTTGTCAAGAACATGACGACGACGGGGAGCTCGAAGGCGATGGAGAGCGGGATAACGATGTTGCACATAAAGCCGAAATACTGCGCGACGCCGTACGTCTCGACGAGCTGCATGCTCTTCGTGATCTTGGAGGTGAAGGCGAAGCTCATCGGGAAGACGACGAAATAGCCGAATGCGAGCCCTGTCAGGAAGCAGATGACGCTGTACGGCACGTAACGCAGCGCCGCCGAGCGCTCCTCAGGATGAAGGCCTTGCTTCACGAAGCCCCACAATTGATACAGAATATACGGCAGCGATATCGTAAGCGAGAATACGACTGCAATGGTCATGTACATCCGAATGCCGTCCCACGGCGAGAACACGTTCCATGTCATATTCGAGCCGGGCGGGACGCTCTTCAAATAGCGCAGCACCTTCGGCGACAGATACAGCCCTCCGCCCATCGATACGATGAAGACGGCAAGGATTCGCCAGATTCGGGTCCGCAGCTCGGTCAGATGCCCGATCAGCGTCATCGTTTCTTCAACTACTTTCATGCTCCTCACAACCTTCCGGCTTTTCTCAGCTCGAACGTATTGAATCCGTCCCTCAGCTTATCGTTGATCTCCTTCAGCCTCTCCACGTCCCCGAACGAGTATTTGCGCGCGCCGCCCTTCGAGCGAACCGGAAAAATCAACTGCCGCTCCTCATAATACCGAATTTGCCTTTCCGTCAGTCCCGTCAAATCGCAAACGATTCCGATGCTCATTACTTTGTCAGTCATCGTCCAACAGCCTCCCCTAGTACAAGTAGTCGTTGCTAATCGGGTGACTCTCATTACAGAACATGTTATAAAACATAACACAACTATCTTAGTTGGAAATATAACAGCACTTTGGTTTTAATTCAATGGGTCTGACAGCCCGTCCAAATCTGTTAATTACAATTGAAATCGCTTCCATATTATAGAAAAGCTCTATATTTGGGTGTTTTTACCTAACGATGATTAGTCAATTATTATTTTCTATCAGTCTTATAAACTTTATTTATGTTAGATATTCTCACAAAATATTGGCCCCGCCTAAAAAAACCATGCTACATTGCTCTCAAGTCGGACAGACGAACCACAAAGGAGCTGAAGCGCATGGAAACGAAAGAAACGCCAAACGAATGGTCGCGCAGACAATTTCTGACGACCGTGGGCAAGATCGGCGGTGCCGCTGCCGTATTCAGCGTCATGGGAACGATGGGCTTGTTCACGCCAGAAACGATGCAGGCCGCGGAATACGAGCCTCCTTCCAGCTGGGACTTGAAGGGCACGAACCGTTCCGGCAAGAAAATCATCATTCTCGGCGCGGGTCTCGCCGGTCTGACATCCGCTTACGAGCTGGGCAAAGCCGGCTACGACTGCACCATCCTCGAAGCCCGTGCCCGCACCGGCGGCCGGAACTGGTCGGTTCGCCGCGGCACGACCGTGACGGAAGTCGGCGGACAGAAGCAGGTCGCGCGTTTCGACGATGGCCATTACTTGAACGCAGGCTGCATGCGCATCCCGCAATTCCATGTCACGATGGAATACTGCCGGGAATTCGGCATCCAAATGGAGCCGTTCAATAACGTGAACGAGAGCGCCTATTATTACAATACGGGCGTCAACAGCTCCTTGTCCGACACCCGCGTCCGCAAACGCGCCGCGAAGGCCGATGCGAAAGGCTATATCAGCGAACTGCTGGCCAAAGCCGTCAATCAGCCGGGCCTCGACCTGCCGCTCACGCCGGACGAGAAAGCGAAAGTCGTCGCCTACCTCCGTTCCGAGGGCAACCTCGACGTCGACCTGTTCTACAAAGGCTCGTCGCGCGGCGGCTACAAGGACGAACCGGGCTCGCGTCTCGACGCAGGCGTCATCCGTGATCCGTTCGACATGAAAGCCATCATCAACTCCGGCTTCTCGAGCTTCTTCTCGAGCGAATACGAGTACGATCAGCAAATGATGATGTTCCACCCCGTTGGCGGCATCGATGCCATTCCGAAGGCATTCGAGAAGCGGCTTGGCGGCAAGATCAAGCACAATATGGAAGTCACGGAAATCAAGCATGTCGGCGAGAAAGTCATCGTCTCGTACAAAGATCTGCTGAGCGGAGAAGCGAAGCAAATCGAAGGCGACTTCTGCATTTGCACGATTCCGCTGTCCGTTCTGAAGACGATCAAGCATGACCTGTCGCAAGAAATGACGACGGCGATCAACAATACGAAATACGCGAACGCCGGCAAGATCGGCCTGCAGTTCAAGCGCCGCTTCTGGGAGGAAGACGATCAAATCTTCGGCGGCAACACGCTGACGAACATGGACATCTCCTCCATCTATTATCCGCCGACCAACTACATGGCGAAGAAGGGCCTGCTGCTCGGCTACTACGCGCAAGGCGCCAAAGCGGATAAGATCGGGGCTCTGACCTTCCAAGAGCGCGAAGCGCTTGCCTTGGATCAAGGCAGCAAGATCCACCCGCAATATTATAGAGAGTTCGAATCTTCGTTCTCCGTGAACTGGAAAACGATCAAATACAACATGGGCAGCTGGGTGTCCTACTCGGCCGACGACCGGAAAACGAACTATCCGGTGCTGTGCCGTCCCGACAAACGCGTGTATCTCGCCGGCGAGCACATCAGCTACATTACCGCTTGGATGGCAGGCGCCATCGAGTCCGCGCGCTCCGTCGTCACCGACATTCATGAACGCGTCATGAAAGAATAGTCTTTTACCGCCGCTTATTCTTACCGCCGTTCATGTTCAACGGCATCAACCTTCAACAACGTTTCAATCCTATGGCAATCATGCTCGATACTCGCCTTTTGCAGTTGGCGCCAAGCGCCCTCTGGCGCGGCGTCCCATCCGTTACCAGCCCATTCAGGAGGGAATAACTTATGAAGTTTACTCGTAAAGTTAAAATCGCCGCCGGCGTTATCGTGATTTCCTGCCTGGCCGCGACCGCAAGCGTCTATGCCGCCATTACGCCGAGCAAATATCCGCTCGCTCCGATCTACGAGCCGGAATTCTACGGCAGTCCGAAGTCTTCCATCGCCAGCGCCGTCGCTACGCCGGGCGGCACCGCTACCTTCACGACGAGCGGGACGACGCCGTCCGTCATCAACAAGGACGGCAAAACCGTCTACGAGCGCTACGGCGATACGGAGACGCAAGGCAAGAGCATTTTGGTAAATATCGAGAAGCAGCTGAAAGAGCAAGGCTTGTCGTTGAAAGACGTCACGTACCTGCGCGTCTATGTCGCGCCGGATGCGGCGAAGGGCGGCAAATTCGACTTCGACGGCTGGTTCAACGCCTATGCGAAATATTTCAACACACCGGAAAATCCTGTTAAAACCGCCCGCTCCACCGTCGGCGTCGCCGGCCTTGTCAACGCCGACTGGCTGATCGAGATCGAAGCCGTCGCCACTTATCCGAGCAACCATAATCAAGATTAATCCGGATTAATTCAGCCACTCTGCTTCCCTGGCCGAACCTGTCTTCATGCAGCTGCCGCTGCCGCCTGACCAATTAATCGAATGGAGTTGATTCGCATGTTGCAAAACGTAGGTTTCCCGGGTCTCATGATGATCCTCGTTGTCGTGCTTATTATTTTCGGACCTTCCAAGCTGCCTGAATTGGGCCGTGCGGTCGGACGCACCCTGCATGAATTCAAGGCCTCTGCCAAAGAGCTGGTTGCCGATAACAAAGAAGAAGTCACGGAGAGCAAGTCTTAAGCAAGGCCGCCCCCCGTTAGCGACTGTACCATCCCCCGCAATAAACAGGGCCGGTCTCGTGTCTGCGTCATGCAGCCACGAAACCGGCCCTTCCTATATGCGTGATTCCATTTTGCCAAAGGTCATTCGGCTCGCCCCTTGTACTCCGCAATAGCCTCGAATCGAAGATTCGTCAGCTGGAAGCCGTCTCCCTTGTAGGCGACATCCGCCTCGATGCTTCCCACATACTGAGGCGTAACGGCCTTCTCGAACAGAAGCCCGACGCCGAATGACGCATGCAGCCCATCCGCGCTCGCTTCGAAATTAACGATGCTTCCGATGGCAAGCCGCTCGTTCACATTGCCGAATTCGGCATTCTTGAAGCTCTCCATCGTAATCTCGCTGATCGTACCGTTAACGGAAATCTCCCCGACTCGTTTTCCTTCGCGTTCATGCGCGCTGAATTTCACTTCTTGATTAAGCCCCGACAGATAGTCCGCGCTCTCGTATGTCTTCGTTGCAAGCGGACTGTCCACGCCTTCTTCGAACTCGGCCATATGCAGCTCGTACAACGAAACTCCCGTACCCGAGCCGACATTCAGAATCATCGCAAGCTCCTCATGCCCGTCGCCATCGTAATCGCCGGTTTGCAGAACGGGCGGGATCGCTCTTGGCGTCGCATACAGCCAATCGTAATCGGCCTCGCGCTCGCCCGCCTTCAGCCTTACGCCTTCCGGCTCTTTGGCGTACAAATAGATCTGTTTGTCCGGAATCGATGCCAGCAGCGACAACGTCTCCTTCTCCTCCGCCTCCCGTGGCTTGTCGGCCAAAACGACCTCTGCCGCGTTTGCTGCCTCATTGCGAGCGTTTGCCGTCACCTCGTTCTTCGTCGATGCCTGCGGCTGCGCGCCCGCATGATCCGAATCCGTATTCGCGCACGCTGCCGCCAATGCGCTTGAGACGAGCAAGACGGATAACATTTTGGATACCTTCCACTTCGCGGCGACCGCCATGATTCAGCTCTCCTTGTACAAAATCTCCATTTACTGGTATAAACGCACGAAACCGCCAACATGTTGCCGTTCCAAACCAGTCGATTGCAAACAGAAAAGCGGCTGACGATCGCTCGTCAGCCGCTTTTCTATGCGCTATCGCGGTTGTCCCTATAGGTGTCCAGTCCGTTTATGGAATCGATTGATGATCCGTATCGCGTACTCTGTACATGCTCATTAACGCGTCCACGGGCAGCTTGTCCGGCAGCGCCGCTGCACGGTCCTGGTACCAGTAAGCCGTCGACGAGAACCAGTACGGTTTCAAGTGGCTGCCTACCCAAGGGTTAATGAAAGCGAGGCTGAAGCTTTCTTGGAACGCGATCGCGTCGCGTTCGTGGAAGCGGTACATGCTGATCATCGAGCGCAGCGTATCCTTCATCGGCACGCCGTGCAGCTCGCCGAAGAAATCGCCGTCGCGGAAATACCAGCCCCCGTTGAAATAATCTTCGAGTCCGGTACCGACGATTGTCGGCTTCTCCCGATCTTCCGTATCGATGTAGACGTATTCCGGCGCTTCCAGGTAGGAGAGATAGTTCAGCGATTCTCCTTGCATGGATAGGCTGCAGCCGACATAATGTCCCCGCCCCTGAATGTCTACGAGCGGAAGCGGATCTTCCGCGTTCAACCGGCCCGTGCGGAACAGGCAGTGGAAACGGCCCGAGCCCTCAGGCAGCGTGTCGTATTCTTCGTAATTGGCGTTGAAGAACACTTCGACCGGAATGCTGTCGTGCAAATTTTGCAGCTCGATGCGCACCTTCTCGTACGGCATCGGGAAGTAGCTGTAGAAGCCGCCGCTCGACATGCCGAGATACCGCGAGGTGTAATGCTGGAATTCGCAATGGCCGTTGCCGAAGAAATCGCCGACGGGCGCTTCGACGGAAGGGAATTCTTCCCCGTCCCAATACATGCGGATAATGATTTTCTTCAACGTAGAAGGATCATTGACGGAACCGGTATCCCAATGACGCCAGAACCACCCGGGGAACGTCAGCCACAACCGGCTGATCAAGCCGGGCTTGTCGCTTTCGGCCACGGTAACCGCGGGGCCTCCAGGCAGCAGATTTTTGGTTTTGCCTTTCGTAACCGGATCGAAGGTCGTGAATTGCTTGGACGTTACATAACGCAGGTCTGACAGGCTGGTAAACATTTCGTCTCGTCTCCATTCATCCAAATATCGCGATTTCGCCATGGTCGGTAACGGCGCTATCTGAATGAATACTTCAACGGGTTAACGTGAATTCCTCCATGGAAGCGCTCTTTATTTCATGAGGCTAAGCTTTATTATTTACAAGGAAATGGATATGAATTGCCGAATATGTAGGCGTAGGCATTCATTCAATGGCGGGAGTGATAAGCATGTCGGAAAAAATACAAAGCAAGATCAGCCATTTCTCCGCGATCCGGTTCGTTGCCGATCGCAAGCAGGCGTTAGACTATTACGCCAAGCTTGGCTTCTGGTGCGACTATGAAATGGGCTTCGTCGAGCGCGAAGGCCTCCATATGATCGTTCATGAAAGCGATGCAGAGCACGTGAATGCCATTTCTCCCAATAACGAGATTCATGGCCCGCATGCGGTGGATCTCTTCGCCATGGTAGAAGGCATCGAGGAGCTGTACGAGGAGTTCCAAGCCAAGGGAGCCGTCCTCCATTATCCGCTCCGCACGAACGATTACCAGATGAAAGAGTTCGCGATCAAGGATCCGGAAGGGTATACGATCGGGTTCGGTGAGTCGTTGATCTAAAGCGCTGGAGAACGCCGCTGCGCGTGCGGATCGATGATCTAAAGCTGGAGAACGCCGCTGCGCGTGCGGTTCGTTGTTCCGATCGCTGTTGTCCCCGGATTTTTTGGATAAATGGCTTAGCGGTTAAAATCCGGAAACAAAGGCGAACGCTGACGCTTCTCCACAATCGACCGCTCGCTCCGCTTTGTTCCTAGCCTTTAGATTTTATGTAAATAATGAAAAAGTCACGTTGAATCAGCACTACATGATCCAACGTGACTTTTTTATTTAACGCAATACTCACGCTCCCTGCGGCATCCCCGTTCGCAGGTTAAGCTTCCGATAGACTTTCCAATACACCCACGCGGCATTGACGAATAACAACGCGCCGGTTATCAAGAAGACATACTGCACGCCCAAATACGCCGCCACCTGCCCGCCAAGAATCGCGCCTCCGAAGACGCCCAGATACCCCGCCGACATATTGAAGCCGAACACTCTGCCCGTCAGCGCCGACGGCGTGATCTTCTTGACCAGGACGCTGACGGAAGGCATGAGCCCCCCTGCCGCCAAGCCGAATAAGAAACGAAGCCCCATCAGCTCCCACACGTTGCCGACGAAAGCCTGCGGAATGAACAGCAGGCCGGACGCGATCAAAGCGAACAGCATGACCTTGTGCGCGCCGATGCGATCCGACAGCTTCCCCAGTCTTGGAGCGGCGACAATATTGGCCAGGCCCGAAGCCGAGAAGGTCAACCCCGCGAGCAGCGCGACATGGCCGCTGCTGCCGGACAGCTTCTCGACATAGACGGTGACGACAGGCTCCACGGAATACAAAGCTACCGTGAGGATGAAATAGGTGACGAACATCGTGACCGTCAAGCTCTTCTCCGGCACCAGCTTCCACACTTCCTTCATGCCGGGCACTTTCTTCTTAGGCTCGCGGACGAAATCTTCCTTGACGAACAGCAGCGTCGTCACGAACGCGATCATCAGCATGCCGCCCGTGATGAAGAACACGTATTTCAAGCCGAAATTCATTTCGAGAAACCCGCCGATAAGCGGTCCGAGCAGCGAGCCTGAAATCCCCGCCGTAGACAGCGTGCCGAGCGCCCAGCCCGCGTGGTTCTTGTCGGTTTGCGTTGCGATCAATGTCGTGCATGCCGTGCCATACCCTGTGATGATGCCTTGCAGCAAACGAAGGCCGACCAACTCAACCACATTATGCGCGAAGCCCATGCTGAACACGACGACCGCCATGCCCAGACTCGCCCGCAGCAGCATCGGTTTCCGTCCGTACTTATCCGCGGCCAGGCCCCAAATCGGCGAGAACAGCGCGGACAGGATGAACGTAATCCCGAAGGCCAATCCGGAATATTGCGCTATGGCTCCCGCATCCTGCACGCCAAGCTGCTTGATATACAGCGGCAGCACCGGCGCGAGCTGGCTCATGCCCACGCTCGTGACGAACATGCCGAACCAGCAGACGAACAGGTTTCTTTTCCAGATCGGCATCAGGAATTCCGCAGCGCGTTGATCCAAGCATCGACGGTCAGCACTTCTGCCTGGCGAGGGAACACCTTCTCGGCGAGCACGCGGTGAACTTCGGGATCCATGTCGAGGCAAGCATCCGATAGCACCGTAAGCCTGAAGTCTTTATCCGCCGCTTCCCGCAGCGTCGACAACACGACGCCGCTCGTCGAGATTCCGCTGAGAATCAGCGTGTCGATTTGGCGGCCGCGCAGCAGGACCTCGAGGTCGCTGCCGGAGAAGGCGCTGACGCGGCGTTTCGTGACGAGCGGTTCGCCCGGACGCGGCTGCACGGAGACGTGAATTTGCGTCGCTCCGTCGGACTCGCTCATGCCGCCGGAACCGGCGTGCGCGGAGAAAGACTTATTATTCGGACTGATTTCTGGGTAACCTTCGCGGAATGCGACTCGCACATAGATGACTTGAATGTTATGTTGACGGGCGGCTTCCACAGCCTTGCGAAACGGCTCAAGCACCGCTACCTGATCAGCGAAACGCGAGACGATGCCGTTCTGCAAATCCATGACCAGCAGGGCTGTAGTATTGAAGGATGACATACGTTGAACACTCCTTTATTCCTATGCTAATATTAAGCGGAGAACTCTCCTCTTGATATTAAGCGGAGTGGTCTCCGCTTGTCAATAACTGCTTTTCACCGATAACGAGGAGGTGATGCGCCATGAACGAGACCGAACCAGTCCCGCCGCGTCCCGAACGCCGCGATGCCGCCGAGAACCGCCAGCGCATCCTGCAGGCGGCGCTCGAGCTGTTCGAGCTGCACGGCGTCGCGCAGGTCAGCATGAATCAAATCGCCACGGAAGCGAAGATCGGTCCGGGGACCCTCTACCGCCGGTATCGCAACAAGAGCGAGCTGTGCCTCGATTTGATTAAGGACAACCTCGTGCAGGTGTTCGACGATATCGAAGCGTATTTGGAGGAGAACCGACATGCTTCCCCAGCAGTCAGACTCCGCGGACTTATCATTCTATTCATGAGGTTCCGCGAGAAGAAATCGCAGCTGCTGACCGGCGTGGAGGACGCAACATCATCCCCCAATCGACCGAACTCGCGCGCGAAGAGCCCGCTGTACAACGAGCTGCACGAGATGTGCGTCAGGCTGTTCGACGAAATTACCGCAGCCGAAGCCGGGCAAAGCCCGCCGAACAGCACGTTCAAGGCCGATATGCTGTTAATGGCGTTAAGCAGCGATGCTTATCTCTTCCAACGGGACGTACGCGGCTATTCGTCCGAACAAATCGTGGAGCAGCTTTGTTTGACTTTCATCCCGTCTCGCTAAGATTCTCTCCTTAAACGCACAAGAAAGCCGTGCCTCCCTACCGACAGTAGAGAGACACGGCTTTTTGCCGTAGTTGTGACTGCAAACGCAGTAGCCTAATTCGTCCAGTAATTGATGTTGAAGTCGCCGCCTTTGACGAATTCAAGGCGAACCGTATGGTACGAGCCTGCCGGGAACGTGAATGTTCCGGCGTTCACCGTCTCGTATTTATCCGCGCCGCCGGTGTTCGGCACCTTGATCGTCGGGCCCGCTATGCCGTCGATGACGAACCGGAACCGTTTGCCTCCGGTCTTCGAAGCGACGCGCGCTTTCAAGGCAACCGCGCCTTGCAGCGGAACTTCCTTCCACTCCAGCCACTCGCCCGAAGACGCGTCGACGCTCCAGCCGCCTCCGGCGTCCGTCGTTGCCTGGACGTCCATATCGCCGTCTCTGTACAAGCCGTAGCTGTTGCCGGCCGTCGTGTCGGAGTAGCCGTCCGCGCTTTCCGCCTCCACCCTCATGCTCGAAGGGAACGGATTCTGCGAGTAGCTGCGCAGAATATTGATCATCTGATTCGGATAATCATAGTGGGTTTGATCGTAATCTCCGTCTCTCCCCCGCCACATCGCCGCGTTCTCTTCCCAATCGGAGAAGCCTTCCACGAGCGTCACCAGGCTGCCAGGCACCGTCTCATGCAGATTGTCCTTGAACGTCTGTCCGTGGTTCGGGTCGATCTCCATGTTCGTGGAACCGACGACGAAACGGAAGGACGGCACTGCCACGCCGTAATTGCGGCCTTTGAAATACGTAACCGACTTGCCGCCCGGCACGTTGAACCAGCCGTCGACGCCGTCCACCACGTCGGCGACGGTCGGATCTTCCGACAGCCAGGACTGGTCGACGATCATATACGGATCGACGCCGAACTCCGCTTGCGCCTGCTGCTTCACGTATTGAATCATTTTCTTCAAATTGCCGTTGCCTTGGTTCGTGAACGCGAAGTCGCCGATGCCCCATTCATAGATAACCGGTCGGCCGTCGATCTTGAACCGCAGGTTGTCCGGCACCGCCTGGAAGAACGCGCGCAGGTTATGATCCCAAATGTACTGGTACCCGCCTTCGCCCGTTCCGTCCGCATCGCCGACGTCGAACACCGGATCATAGCCGCCCGTGTTGTGCTTGAAGGCGTTCTTCTTGTCCGTCATCGAAGCCGGCGTATCGTCGAGCGCGCTGATCTTCAGCTGGTCGCCCGCGCCTCTGCGGTTAATGGCCGCGACCAGGCCGCTGAGCTTGCGCGTATCGCCGCCGCTGTTGGCGGCCTTCGCCGGATCGAGGTAGCCGCGGATCGTCGGCGCCACGAAATCAACGCCTGCCGATGTCAGCTCTTCGACGTAATTGTCCCAGAACTTGGACTCGTCCGCCGAGCCTTTGAACAAGGGCAGGTTGTAGATATGGTTGCCTTGGTTATTGTACGGACCGCCGTGCAGCGTCGAATCGGAGAATCCGAACGTGACGCCCAAGTAGTGCGGTCCGGAATAGATCGGGCTGGACACGATGACCCGCTCGAACGTTTCCGCTGCTCCCGCCGTCGCAGCGGTCGCCTTCACGGGCACTGTCGACGACGCCGAGGCCGTGACATACAGGCCGTTGGCATTCGACTTGAGATAGACATTGTCGCCGCCGGCGTCGATGATTTGGAACTTCTCGTTGTCCCCGATCGTCGTCGCGGTCGGAATCAATTGATCGTTCGCTTGCTTGGACACGAACTTGTTGTTCGCGTTCGCTTGCAGGGCATACAGGCCATCGCCCGCATCGCGAACGACGAATTGCTCCCAGACGCCGACTGCGGTGCGGTTCGCGAGCATCGGATCGTTGCCCGCGTTCTCGGCGGTGACGATCATGCCGTTCGCCTGCGCTTTGAACGCGATCGTCTCGCTGATGACGGCCGACGAAGCGGTGGTCCGGTCCGGGGAAGCCATGAAAAAGGGCACAGCCAATAAGAATGCGATTGCCGACAGCAGCATTCTTTTTCTCGTTTTCATTATTAGCAAACCTCCATGCGTATAGGTTATATTGCTGGATATGCCTATACCGCCGCTAACCGAGCGGTTCGCGGTCAGATGTCTGTCTTCGGGGCGTGCCTGCCCGCACTTGCCCCCTCTCCCGTAGGACGGTTCGTTTCGTTATCCTTCGGGAGCCATGCCGCCGGCACGGCTCCCGCGGCAACCTTTATTCCTTACTTCTTCAAGAATGCGTCGATTTGGCGCTGCTTCTCCGCAATGATGTTATCGACGCCGGCTTTTTTCAGCTTGGCTAGAAACTCGGCGTATTTCGAATCCTGCTGCGCTTGCGTGCCGGAGCCGCTCTCTAAGATTTTGCGATATTCGGCCACGACGGCGGACACTTTGGAAATTTCGGATTTCACCGCATCCGGATTGAACTCGAAGCCGGCGATGACGGATTTCACGAAATTGTTCGGGTCCGTAATGTAGGCGATCGACGACTTATCCGTTTCGGTGGCGTTAGCCGACAGGCGCGTGTTCTTCCACGGCGTAACCATCCACCATTGGTTGTTGAACGTCTTGGTTGCGTCCAGCCCGTCCGGGTACTTGTATTGGTCGTCTCCGACGGCGATGAAGTCCTTGCCTTCGATGCCGTAGAGGTACATATCGCGAATTTCTTTGTCCGCATAGATCAAGTTCAGGAACTTCAGCACCCGGTCCGGGTTCTTGGAGCTCGGGGAGAGCACCGTGAAATTGCCGGCTTTGAACGAACTGACCATCTTCGTTCCCTTCTCCATGAAGACGGCATCCACGCGGGCGCCGGCTTCGATCTTCGACAGCGCCTCGGAGCGGTCGCCCAGCCAGCCTTCCGGCGCGTTGCCGATGCCGCCGATCGTGCTCACGTCCGTATTGGCATCCGTCGTCACCGTCGATTTGCTGAAGAGGGAATCCCGGTCGACAAGCCCCTCGTCCCAGTTCATTTTCGCCCACTTCAGGTAGTCCTTGTATTGCTGGCTTTCGAACTGGTTGATGACCTTCGGCTCGTTGTTAAGGAGCATGCCCGGGGAATTGAAATCGTTGCTCGGGATGAATTCCCGCTGCGTGCCCAGGAAGGCGATCGATTGGTAGCTGCCCGTGTACTCGCCGTTGAACCGGCCGCCGATTCTCGTTTTATCCGCAGCCATGACTTTCTTGGTGAACGCGGTAATGTCGTCGATCGACTTGAAGCTGTCTGCCGTGAACCCGTATTTGTCCGCCAGATCGGCCCGGTACGTGTAGACCTGCGGATATTCAAGCGGGCCCGGAACCGGAATGCCGTAGATCTTGCCGTTATATTTGTTCGTATCGATGTAATCGGCCGTCAATCCGTTGTACAGGTCCGGCGCGTCCTTCTCGAAGAGATCCGTAATGTCCATGGCGCCGTTCTTGCTCAGCACCTGGGCGTAGTTCTGCCACCAGCCGTCATAGAAGAAGTCGAAGTCCTCGCCGGCGGCCAGCTTCACCAGAATTTGATCTTTGTAGCTGTCCCACGGAATGTATTGGATGCTTAAGGTCGCTTGGATTTTGTCGGTTAGTTTCTCGTTGAGCGCTTTCATGACTTCGTCGTAACGCTGCGGCTTGTCGCCCGGCAAAATCAGCTTCAAGCTGACTTGGTCCAGCTTCTCGGGCTGCGCGGTATCGGCTGCCGCCGCGTTTCCGTCCGTCCCCGTATTCGCATTCTTGGATGCGTTCGCACCATTGCTCGTGCTTCCGTTGTTCGCCGCCGCATTCGTGCCGGATTCCTTATTGCCGGTGTTGCTGCCATTGCCGTTATTGCCGTTGTTGCTCGAGCAGCCTGCGGCTATGAGCGTGACCGCCGCTGCGAGCAGCGTAAGTTTGGAGAGACGCTTGCTCATCTGATGAAACCTCCCTTTGTTTATATGCTATACCGATAATCGGTCAATAGCCAGATTCATCCTTTAATGCTGCCGATCGTAAGTCCCTTTACGAAGTAGCGCTGAATATACGGGTAAACCAGGATAATCGGGCCGATCGAAATGATCGTCGTCGCCATCTGCACGCCGTTGGCCGGCACTTGAATGAACTTGGACGTATCGACCTGGCTGGAAATAAAGGTCAAGTTCGAAATCATCTTCTTCAGCAGCAGCTGCACGGGCACGAGATGGTCGGATTCGATAAAATTCAGCGACAGCCACCAATCGTTCCAGTAGTTGAGCGCGTAGAACAAGCCGATCGTCGCCAGACCCGGGGTCGACAACGGGATAATGATGCTCGTGAAGGTGCGCAGATAGCCGGCGCCGTCCATTCTGGCCGATTCGACGATTTCCTTCGGAATCGTCTCGAAGAAGCTTTTGAGCACGAACATATTGAACGGATTCACGAGGTACGGAACGATCAGCACCCACAGCGTATCTTTCAGATGCAAATACTTCGTGATGAGAATGTACCAGGGCACGAGGCCGCCGCTGAACAGCATCGTCAGCAGCACGAAGCCCAGGATCGCGCCGCGAAACCGCATCTCCCGCTGCGCCAGCGGATAAGCGAGCAGGCTGGTGACCAAGAGCGCCATCAGCGTGCCGAGCACGGTCACCGTAATGCTGACCAGGAACGACTGCATGACCGCGTTCAATTGAAAGACGGTTTGATACGCGAATACCGTGAAATGCTTCGGAATCAGCGCAAACCCGTTGGCCTTCAAATTCGGTTCCGATTCGAACGAGCTTCCGAGCACGATCAGGAACGGAACCAAGCAGATCACGCCAAGCACGCTGAAGAAGAAATAGTTGATGACGTTAAAGAGGCGGAAGCCGAATGTCTTGTGTTCAACCATGAAGCGGCTCCTTTCGTGAAATACGAGAATTTACAGCTTTTCTTAATAGAGAACGCCTTTCTTCTCGTCGCTCATCTTTCTGGAAATCCAATTCGCGGCGACGATCATGATTAATCCCATGAACGATTGGTAGAGACCGACGGCCGAGGTCATGCCCATGTCGCCGAGCGTTCTCATCGAACGGAACACGTACGTATCGATAACGTCCGTCGTGGAGTACAGCTGTCCGTTATCCCCGACAAGCGCGTAGATCATGCCGAAGTCCCCGTAGAAAATCCGGCCTACGGCCAAGATCAGCAGCACCAGGATGGTTGGCCGCAGCTGCGGCAGCAGAATGCGGACAATCTGCTGAAACCGGTTCGCTCCGTCGATGCGGGCCGCTTCGTAATACTCCGGGTTCACGCCGGTAATCGCGGCCAGATAGACGACGACGCCGTATCCGGTCGACTTCCACAGATAGACCAGCACCAGAATCGCCGGCCACAGCCCGGGGCTGTTCATGAAATCGACGCGATCGAAGCCGAAATGCACGAGCACGCTGTCGATGATTCCTCTGTCCGTCGCCAGGAACGTGCCGAGGAAGAGCGATACGACGATCCAGGAAATAAAGTACGGGAAGAAAATAAACGTTTGAAAGATGCGTCCGCTCACTTTGCTCCGGATTTCGTTCAATAGAATGGCCGTGCCGACGGATGCGATGGTCCCGCTTACAATGAACAATACATTCAGGAATAGCGTGTTGTAGGTGACCCGGAACAGATCGGGCGACGTGAAGAAGAATTCGAAGTTCGCGAATCCCGACCAGGGGCTTCCGAAGATCCCGTCCCTGAAATTGTAGTTTTTGAAAGCGATGATGACTCCGAGCATCGGCAAGTAATTGAATACGAGAAAGAACAATATTCCGGGCAGCGCCATCCAATAGAGCACGCTTTGACCGGATCGGCGCAAACGGCGCGGCCGCCTCGTTGCGACCTGCTGCATTTCGCTTCCTCCCTCCTTCAAGGTTCTGTGTGGCTACGTCCCTAATAGTGGACCAACCGAACCTCCGAAAACTAGTTTGAAATCCGCTCTTCTCTCAGAAAAACGGCCAAAACGTGAAAATTGGAGTCCGAATTCCGCTTCTTAGTAGCTGCTCGGGCAGATGCACGGCATGGAAAAAGCCCGGAAAAGATCCGGGCCTCGAGTTCTCGAGCCTCTTGCGCGAGCTCGCATCCCTTGCGCGCGAGCATGCACGTTGTCCGCGAAGCGCGGCGAACGGACGGCATTCCGCAGTAGGTTACCAGCTGTCGATGCCGAGCAGCTTCCAGCCCAATTCGGTTAATTGCGCCGGGCCGTCATTATGGGTTCGCTCCCAGCCTCTCGGATCCTCAGGCAGGAAGGTCGAGCTGTAGTTGCGCCACGAATCGATTCGGGACTTGGCATGACTGACGGGCGGAGCCGGATGCATCGTTATGTACTGCGCGAACCGGATATCGTCCGAGAGATTCTCCCCGTTGCCGTGCGGCAGCAGCACGTCCCAGATCAGCAGGTCGCCCGCTTCGCCCGGAATCGGCATGACATCGTAGCCGGTAATGTCCGGCACGCGGGGATCCCGGTTCGCCGGCTGGCGCTTTATATAACCCTCCAAGTCGCGGAAGATGTCCGGCACGCATTGGAACCCTCCCTGATCGGCGAACGTATCCGCCAGATAGAGCACGCCTTGCAGGCCTCCGGAAGGAATCGTCAGCGGAAACTTCAGGTTGGACGTATCCGTATCCCAGTGAATGAAGTTGGCATTCAGCTGCCCTTTGTTTTCCCGCTTCGGCAGCTTCATGTTGACCCGGTCGAGCGACACCCATAGCTTGCGCTCCCCCAGCAGCTCCGCGAATATATCGTAAACGCGAGGATACATCCGAATGTCCCACAAGCTTTGATCGTGGAAGAATGGCAGCATGCCCCGCTCCTGGTCTTCGAAATAACCGTCCATGCCCGCAGCGGGCTCGTACCAGCCGTCGCGATCGTCCGGCGACTGCCCCATGAACGCGAACATCCGGCTAATCGCCTTGTCGCATAACGCCTTCGGTACGGCGTTCTTCACGAGCACGTAACCGTTGTTGCGAAAAAACTCCGAGTACAAGCTTAATTCCGTCGATTGATCCTTCATTCTTGATTCCTCCATATTAAACGCGGACAAGCCGAGGCGCGCTGCCAAGAACGCAGCGGGCCGCGACTTGCCGCTTATTCATTCGATCATTCGTTCATTCGTTCATTCGTCCATTCTTTCAATCCGTCAGCCCTAGTTGGACCAGTAATTGAGGTTAAAGTCGCCGTCGATCATTTCAATGCGAACCGTATGGTACGACCCGCTCGGGAACGTGAAAGTACCCGCGTTAACCGTCTGGTACGTCTGCCAGCCGCCGGTATTCGGAAGGGTAACGGTCGCGCCCGCCGTGCCGTCGATGACGAAACGCAGCCGCTTGCCGCTATTCGGCGTCGCAATTCGTACCTTCATCGTGACCGTTCCTTGCAGCGGGATTTCCTTCCATTCCAGCCATTCGCCTGCCGCGATCGAACCGACATCCCAGCCGCCGCCGGTGTCGCCCGTATTCTCGACATCGATGCTGCCGTCGCGGTAGATTCCCCCGAACGCACTGCCCGTCGTCGTGTCGTTGTACAGATCGGCGCTCTCCGCTTCGATTCTTCTCGCCGCCGGGAACGGATTCTGCGAATATTTCCGCAAGATATTGATCATTTGGTTCGGGTAATCATATTGCGTCTGCGCGTATGCGCCGTCTCTTCCTCTCCACATGGCCGTGTTCTCCTCCCAGTCGGAGAAGCCCTCCACGAGCGTGACCAGGCTGCCCGGCACGGTCGCGTTTAAATTATCTTTGAACGTCTGCCCGTGGTTCGGATCGATGATCATGCTGGTCGTGCCGGCGACGAAGCGGAAAGAAGGCACCGTTACGCCAAAGTTATGGCCATTGAAGGCCGTGACCGATTTGCCGCCCGGCACAGGAAACCAGCCATCGACGCCGTCCACGACGGAAGCGACGGTCGGATCTTCGGTCAGCCACGATTGATCGACGATCAGATAGGGATTGATGCCGAATTCCGCCTGCGCCCGCTGCCGGATGTAGTCGACCATTTTCTTCAGATTGCCGTTACCTTGGTTCGTGAACGCGAAATCGCCGATGCCCCACTCGTAAATGACCGGTCTGCCGTCGATCTTGAATCGCATGCTGTCCGGAACCGCTTGGAAGAACGCGCGCAGATTGTGGTCCCAAATGTATTGGTAGCCGCCTTCCCCTGCGCCTGTAGCGTCTCCGATGTCAAACGGCGGGTTATAACCGCCCGTGCCATGCTTAAACGCGTTTTTCTTGTCCGTCATCGAAGCCGGCGTGTCGTCGAGCGCGCTGATCTTGAGCTGTCCGGCCGCGCCCCTGCGGTTAATGGCGTCGACCAGTCCGCTCAGCTTCCGCGTATCTCCTCCGCTGTTGGCGCTCATCGCCGGATCCAAGAATCCCCGAATGGTCGGCGCTACGAAGTCGACGCCCGACGTGACCAATTCCTCGACGTAGTTATCCCAGAACTTGGCTTCATCCGCCGTCGCTTTGAACAGCGGCAGATTGAAGATCGAGTTCCCTTGATTGACGTAGGAACCGCCGTGCAAGGTCGTGTCGGAGAAGCCGAACGTCACGCCCAAGTAGTGCGGGCCCTGCAGCTGCGGGCTGGAGATGACGACCTTCTCGAACGTTTCCCATGGGCCCGCGCTCGTACGGTTCGCGATCATCGGCAAGGTCGGAGCAATATCCGCATCCGCGTACAGGCCGTTGGAATTGGACTTGATGTAGATATTGCTGCCTCCGGCATCGATAATCTGGAACTTCTCGTTCGCGCCGATCGTCGTTGCGTTCGCAACCAGATAATTGCTGGTCGTTTGGCGGGAAACATACTTGTCGTTGGCATTCGCCTGCAGCGCATACAAGCCGCCTCCCGCATCGCGGATGACGTACTGCTCCCAGACGCCGGCCGACGTCCGGTTCGCAATGAGCGGATCGTTGCCGGCATTATCGGCGCTTACGTAATTGTTGTTGGATAAGGCCTTGAGGGCGATCGTCTCGCCGATGACCGGCGTCGAGGCATTCGCTTTTCCAGGCGTTTGAAGGAATAGCGGCAAGGCAAGCAGGACAGCTAGTGCCGCGAACAGCATTCTCTTAGGCGTTCTCTTGGGCATCCTCATGATTCTCAACCTCCTAAAGGTGATCTTACAGTTGGAATTTCTCCCATACGCCGATCGTCGCCCGGTTTGCGATCAGCGGGTTCGCCCCCGCATTGTCGGCGCATACGTATTGACCGTTCGCCGCCGCTTGCAGCGAGAACGTATTGTCGCTGTTCGCGACCCAAGTGAACCGTTCGGCGCTGCCGATCGTCGTCGCGCTCGCGATTAAGCTGCCAGCGCCGCCGTTCGAGGCCGTCACGTACTTGCTGTTGGCCACGGCCTGCAGCGCGATCTTGCCGCTGCCCGCGTCAGTCACGACGAATTGCTCCCACGGCCCCGCGGCCGTCCGATTCGCGATCAGCGGATCTGCTCCGGCATTGTCGGCCGTCACGAACAGGCCGTTGGCCATCGCCTTCATCGTAATCGTCGATCCGATCGGAGCTGCGCTGCCGCTGCCGCCACCGCTTCCCGCCGTGTACACCTTGAAGGCATCGATCGAGGCGACCTGTGCCGTTTTGCTGACGATCCTGATCGTATGGCTTCCGCTCGCCAGACCGGTGATGCTGTAGACAACCTGCTGTACCTGCCGTGAACCGCTGACGTTCAGATTGACATTGGCTTTGAACGCATTGTCGATATAAACGTCCACATTGCCCATGTCGCTGTTCTTCTCGCTGTAGTAATCGATGCCCGTCCCCGTGAACGTATACTCGGCCGTGGCTCCGTTCGTCACCGCATAGTGAATGTCGTCGTTGTAATCGCCCAGTCCCCTGCCGTCGCTGTTATTCCATCCGCTGCCGTAGGCGAATCCGGCAGACGCATCGTCATTGACCAGTCCGCCGGTTCCGCCGGAACTCGCGGAGGAGCCGAGAACGCTGGCCGTGCCGCCGAGCGCCTTCGCGCCCTGATTCGCCGTGCCGGTAAGCGAAGTATACGTGTAGCTGCTAAGCGGCTTCGCCGTACGTTCCACTACATACACCGTATTGGCTGCGGTATTGAAGCTGAGCTCGGCACTGGAGGAGGTCATAATAATTGCGTTGTCCGACGCTCTTCTCACCTGTACTTGCTGCGTGCCCCACGGATTCACCACGGTAGCGGGATTGCCGTACAGGCTCTTGATGCCTACGTATTTGATTTCATTGCTTTCCTTCTCCGCGCTTACCTGGAATCCGCCGCTGGCAAGCAGCGTGAATTTGGCGTTGAAGTTCGTGTCGCTCGGCAGCGCCGGGAAGACGCGGATCTTGTCGTTATAGCTTTGCAGCAGCGACTCGTTGACCGCGGACAAATGCACGCCCAGATACTCGAACTCGCCGTTCGAATCGTTCGTCCGTCCGTTCGGCAGCGTCTGGTAACGCTGAAGCATCGTCTTCATCCCTTGGAAGGCGCTGTCGCCGAGTCCGAGCCGCGCCGCTTGAATCGCGCCGGGATCCCAGATGGCGCCGTAGGTGAAGATGCGGCTGTTGAAATTGTTGACCAGCTTCTGGTAATCGGACGCCCCGATGCCGCTGACGCTGTAAGGCCAGAGCAATTCCAGCACGATATTCTCCCCGTTGCGGATCGTGGAAGCCGGCGGCGTGTGCGGGAAGTACTTGTTCGGATCGCTCGGGTCAACTGGATAAGACGCCAAGTTGTCCAGGATATTCTGCCACTGGGCGCGAAGCGTGCCGTCGAGGCCCAGCGTCTGGCTCGACTGGATGACTTTCGGGAAGAGGCTTCGTACGGCAGCCAGATCCGTAATCGCGTTCTGGACGTCCCAATAGGTTTCATGCGCATTGGAAGAAGCCATCTCATACTTGCCGGTGCTGCTATTGAGAGTCAGCTTGCCCGCGTAGAACTTCGCGACTTCCTTCATGAACGGATACGCCGTACCGCTCAGGTAGGCCGAGTCGTTGGTGTATTTATACTGGGCATACATGTTAAGCGCCGCTTCCGCGCCGGTCGAATAGATGTCGTTCACGAAATCGCTGCCGATCGTCCCGGCCGCGCTGCCGTTCCACCCCATCGTCTCGGGCACCCAGATGCCGTCGATGCCGTACCGGGTCATCGTATACGACTTCAACGCGCTGAAATTACGGCTGTACATATTGTTGAACACGTTCATCATGTCGGCATGGTTGGAGGCGAGGAAGGAATTGTAGATGTCCCGCTGGTTCCAGTACCAATACGCGTTGCTCCACTTGCTGCTGTCATCGTCTTTGACCGCGCTGAATACCCCGTTGATGAAGTGAAACGGATAGTTGCCGTATCCGCCGGCGGCGATCATATAGGTGCCGAGGTAATAGATGTTCTCCAAGTAATCTGCGTCGCCGGCCGCGTTGGAATATTGCACGAAGGACTTGGCCCAGAACGCATGCCACCAGTTTTTATAATTCGTTAACGTGGTTGAATAGCCGGTGCCCTTGACTGCATTCAACTGACTCTTGGCCTGGCTCACCGAATCATAGTTCGGCGCGTTCAGCCTGCTTGCGCAGGAAATCCAAATCGTGTAGCTGGACGAAGGCGTGATGTTCAGCCTCACCTTGCTGCCGCTCACGGTCTGCGTCGTGAACCCCGCTCCTTCCACCGTGGCCGCCAGCGTATAGCCGAAGTGATTGGCGTCGGTCTGCCCCCTGCTAAGCCCAACCGTTGTCGCATCCGCGAACGCGGACACCGTTCTCCACGTCGTAATGTCCGGCACGTCGCCTCCGCCGAAACCGGTTACGTCCCACAGGCTTAAATCCAGCGCAACGTTCGATACGCCCGTGCGGCTGTCGTCCACGTGAATGCCGAGGACCTCCGAATTCGGCGACCCGAGAATCGTAACGGTCCGGTTGTTATCGTACTTGGTCGTCACGAGGCCGTCGTATAACGACAGACGCTCCTGGAACGAGGAGTACCCCGTGTCCATCCCGGGGCTTGTCGTGAGATTGACCAGTCCTCCCGATGCAAAGCCTTCCTCCGAAGCGTCCGCGCCGGAGACCTGCATCGTAAGCCCCGTGGCCGCGTTCCATACCATCGCCCCCACCTTGCCGTTGCCCACGGTCAATCCGCTTTTGGGATCCGTGACAGGCGCGTTGAACACGACATCATGCTTGGACAGATATCCTGCGTAATCCACGTTCATTGCACCCGTGGCCGTATTGAACGATTCCGTTGTCGCGCTGGCCGCCGCGGTACCCGCGAAGCTTGCGATCGAGCTAATCAAGCTTAAGCTGAGCAGCGGCAGCAACCCTTTCCTGAACCTTCGTGCAAAGCGTTTCATCAACATCCTCCTCGCCTCATTTTCTCTGTGACCAGCAGCAGCTCTTTTCAGCTAAAGCGCTTTCAATCCAGACTTAGATGGCTTCGTCAGACGCAACGGACTGGTTGCCGCGAGCTGCCTTGCATGCCTCGGGCTGCCGCGTACCGCGAGCCGCCGCTTATCTCCGGCCGCTGCATGTCGCGGGCTGCCGCCCGGCGCGAGGCTTCAACTTGGCGCAGGCCGCGCGCGTGCCTCCGCGTACCGCTCCCTCCCTCCTCAATGGCGTGACTACGTCCCTAATAGTGGACTAACCGGGACTGCGAAAACTAGTTTGAAATCTGCTCTTCTCTCAGAAAAACGGCCAAAAACCACAAAATTGGAGTCCGAATTCCGCTTCTGAGTCGTTTATGGCTTGGCTGATCATGGTGACAGGCCGCGCGGACGAGTCAACGAGTCATGGTTGGCCGGTCAGGATAGCTCATCGCGTTGATAGAACAAAAAGAACCCGGACATTATCCGGGTTCCTCATTGTCTTGCATCCCTTGCATCCTGCGGTGAGCGTTCGGCGTCTGGCCGAATTCCTTCTTGAAGACGAAGTAAAAATAATTGCTGGAGCTGAAGCCGGCCATGGCCGCGATTTCGTTGATCAGCGCATCCGTCTGCTCGATCAGCTCTTTCGCTTTCAGCAGCCGTTTGCGGTTGATGAATTCATGAACGGAGAACGTCGTATGCTCGTTGAACAGTTTATTCAAGTAACTGACCGAATAGCGCAGATGCTCCGCTACGTCCGTCACCGAGAAGTCGACGCGCTGGTAGTTCTCCTCGATGAATTGAATGCCTTTCTCGATCGTGGCGATGCTCTTGGCCGACTTGCCTTCCGCCTTCTCTTCGCTCGCGCCTTTGAATAGCTCCGCGATCGATTCGGCAGCCTCTTCGCGCGTTTCCAGCTTGCTTAATTGGGAATAAACGCCATCATAGCTTAAGGCGGGCAGCGAATTCGGCTTCGCCTGCGTCGACTGTACGGCCTTCGACACATTCACGATCATTTGGGCCAATAGGGCGTACAGGTCGGGATGCGGATATTTCTCCAGGCCGCCCAGCAAACCGTCGATCGCCTCTTTCACCTTCTGCGGCCGGCCCAGCTTCAGCTCCGCGGCGATCAGCTTCTCTTTGTCGTACGGGTAGTCGCCCGTTGAATGGGCAAACATCCGCTCGCGGCTCAGAATCGCGCCCGCTCCGTGGAAGATGCGATAGTGCGATGCGGAGAGCGCTCCCTCGTACGAATAGGCGGCTTCGGCCAGCGACTCGACGGCGTCGCCGATGCCGATCGTCGCGCTGAGCTTCAAGTATTCGCGGACGTTGTCCCTTACTTGACGCAATGCCGCAAGCAGCGCTTCCTCCTCCTGCACCGTCTGATCCGCGATCACGGCGATATGATCGGTGCCGATATCGACGGATAACGTCCGGCAGCTGCCGGCAAGCGATTCTTCGGCAATATTGCAGACGGCGTAGCGAAGCAGATACCGGCTCTCGCTCTCGTAGCTCGCCTCGACTTGCCGGTAATGATCCAGCCGAACCACGATGACGCGAATCCGCTCGGCCGTGCCGAGCTCGATGCCATGCTCCTTCACCATCCGCCGGAACGAGCTTCGGCTCTCCTCGTAGCCCATCAGCAAGCTGCGCAGGAATTGTTCCCGCAGCAGCTTGCGGGTGCGGTACGAGCCGTGCTCCAGCGACTCGTTCTCCTTGATCACGGTAGACAGGACGCGCGAAATCGTCTCGATATCGCCGGCTTTGGCGTAATCCGCGCCATCCTTCGTCTGCTTCTTGGCAAACTGCGTCAGCGAGCGAATCGGCACATAGATGTTCCGGGATAGAAACACGGAGACCAGCAGGCTGGCAATCAGCAGAAACGCGCTGCTGAGCAGCGTAATATCGCGGATGCGAATTAAGCTTTTGAACAAGGTCGTATATGGATAGACGCTGACGTAGACGAAGCCCGTGCTCGACAGATTCGTCTTCTGGAAAGCGATCACGTACTTGTGGCCGTCGATTTTTTCGATGAACGTGCCGCTCTGCGCCTTGGTTTCCTGAATCATGCTATTGTAGCGGAAGTTGGACTGTTCGTCAGCGTATCGGTTCGAATCCGGCGCCGCCACGAACTGCCCGTCGTTCTGCAGGATGAAGAGCTGGTTGATCGGATCGCTGGACATCTCCGTCAACAATTTCTTCAGCTGGACATCGTCGATATTGATGATCATCGCGCCGCGAACCAGATCCGAGTCGGACGAAGGCTCCGTCACGATCATGGACAGCGTCGGGCTGCCCTTCGGCTTGCCCGGCATTGCATGGCGCAGCAAGTAGGGGATGCGCGGCGTATCGTAGTGGAATTTGCGCATGTACATGGTCATTTCCTGGTCGGGAAACACATTCGTTCTCATATTGGGGTACGCGGTAGAGATAACGGATCGAGCTGGAAATTATATAAGTAAATGGATTGCACGATTGGATTGGATTGCAAGAAACGGTTCATGCGGGTAAGCAGATTATGCTGGTCGTACACGTCGACCTCGTCGCCGGAGAACATTGCCGAATAGACGCTGTCGTCGTAATAGAGGTCGTAGCCGCCTTTGATCGTGGACGTATACATGTAGTTGGACACGTTCTGCGTTTGGGCGAGCAGCTTGTGGGAGAGCTGATTGATTTCGTCTTTCATCACTTGATCGGATTTATAATAGAACAGCCCGAAGACGAACATAAGGTTCAGGACGTTAACGACCATGAAGGAAAGCAGCAGCTTCGCGAACGTATTTTTGCGCCAGACATAGGAAGCCGCGCGGAAAACGCCGATCCATCTCATCGATCCCCAACACCCTTCCGGAAAAAAAAGTAAAATTTGGCGAAGTATCTATTACCATATCACGCATCTCTGATAGGCCGCAAGACTAGCGTCAACCTTTCGCCGGAACGCAGGCAGTCCGTAAGCGCAGAAGGTTCTGCGGCCTACGGACGAATTCTGTTTCTCTGTATCTTCTCTGTATCTTCTCTGTATCTTTTCTGTTTCTGTTTCTCTGTTTCATTGTTTCTCGGTTCTCTGTTTCTCTGTCTCTGTTTCTCTGTTTCATCGTTTCTCTGTTCACTGTTTCATTGTTTCTCGGTTCTCTGTTTCTCTGCTTTAATCGATTCGAATCGTCCTGCCCTCTTTGGCGGACGAGTATCCCGCTTCGGTTACCTGCGCCACATGCAGACCATCGCGGAAGCCGGCGCGGAATGGACGGTCCTGGCGCAGACAGTTGATGATGTCCGTCACTTCCCGTTTGTAGTGCTGCGCGTGCGTCGGCCAGCTTTGGTAATCGTGGGGCTCCGCTTCTTTCGGTTTAATATGCGGCTCGAACCAGCTGCCGTTCGCCGATCCGCCTAAGAATTCGGAATACACCTGCAGCTTCGGATGCTTGCTCGTCAGCTCCAGCGAAATCGTCCCTTCCGTTCCGTAAATCTCCAGCGTGTTGCGCATGCCGACATCGATATGCAGGCTCCAGAGCGTATTTAATGTGCCTAATGCTCCGCTGGCGAATTGCAGCACGGTCGCCGCATTGTCTTCCACCATCAGCTGCGGCTTGGCATTGTTCGCCGTCAGCGTGGACACCGCCGCGATATCGCCGGCATACCAGCGCAGCAGATCGATCGCGTGCGCGCCTTCGTCGATGAACGCGCCTCCGCCTCCGCGGACCGGATCGACCATCCAGTCCGTCATGTAATCCGGACAGCCGATTTCCTGGATGCCCGCCAGCCCGATGACCGCACGGGCGCTGATAATCCGGCCGATCAGCCCGCTGTCGATCACTTCCTTCGCCCGTTCGGCTTCGGGAATGAACCGGCTGCAGAAGCCGACCGTCCCCCGCAGTCCGGCGCGCTCCACCGCCAGCGTCATGGCAAGCGCGTCGGCCGCGCTCGTCGCGATCGGCTTCTCGCAGAACAGGTTTTTGCCGGCGGACACGGTGTCGAGCACCATCGATAAGTGATCGGCATTCGCGGAATGAATGAATACGAAATCGATATCCTTGCGCGCAAGCAGCTCCCTGTAATCGCCGTAATACTGCCCCCCGTAACGATTGGCAGCCGCGGCGCCGCGCGCCGGATCGTCGTCCGCGACCGCGACGATTTCAACGTTCTCCATTTCGCGCAGCGCCTTGGAACGAAAATCGGCGTGCACGTGCTCGTAGCTAATCATGCCGATGCGAAGCTTTGTCATTCCCTTTCCTCCTTCAATGAAGTCGCGTGTCCGCGTCACAAGACGACAGGCACGCCGGTTCGCACGGATCGATATGCGGCGTCGACCCATGCCATGATTTCGTACCCTTCCGCTCCGCCCGAGCGGCAAGCCGACTGTCCCCGCATGCAATCCCGAAAATGCATCATCATGTTCAAATGGCCGTCCTTCACGAAATGCTCGTCGACCGGATGCAGCTGCGACACCGTCGCGCCGCCTTCGGCGGAGGTTCCCGTCACCGAACGGATCGGGTGCTGGTAGAGCAGGTCCGCCAGCGCATGCCCTTTGGTGCCGAACACCTCGAACCGCGAGTCGTAGCCGCCGGCCAGCGACCAGCTGTCCTCCGTCTGGCCGATCGATCCGTCCTCGAACCGGATCACGATGACGGACGTGTCCTCCGCCTGCTGCCGATGGAGAAACGTGCCCGCCTCCGCATGCAGCTTCACCGCCTTCTTGCCCGCTGCCATCCACTGCAGGAACGACATCCCGTGCACGGCCATATCGATAATCGAGCCGCCGCCGGCCCGCTCCGGATCCGAGAACCAGGACGCATGCAGCGAGCCGATGCCTTCGCAGGCTTTGAACCGGAAGAGCCGTCCGTACAAGCCGCCATCGATCAGTTCTTTCAACTTGGCGAGCGCAGGGATGAACGGTACGTTCTCCGCGTAATAGAGCTTGCAGTTTCGTTTGTCCGCCTCGTTGACCATCCGGTACGCATCCGCCAAGCTGGTCGCCAGCGGCTTGATGCAGATCACGTCCTTGCCCTCCGCGAAAGCCGCCATCGCGATGTCCGCGTGCAGGTCATTTGGCGCGCAGATGTCCACGACCTGCACATTCGGATCCCTCACGAGCGCCAGATAGTCTTCATGCGCAACGGGAATGTCGAATTGCCCGGCTGCCTGCTCCGCATTCGCCTTGCGGCCGGAAGCAACCGCTTTCAATTCAAAGCCTTCAATCGTTCGAAATGCGGGCAAATGCGTCATTCGCGCCCAAAATCCCGTTCCGACCACGCCTACGCCGATCATCGTTCGCAGCCCCCTTAGATGTGCACGACCTTGGAGGTCCGAATGGATTCGTCGGCCAGCAAGGCGAGCCGCTGCGCGGCGACCGCGTCGGTTCCCGTCGCTTGCGGCGGCACTTTGCCGAGCACGCTGTACGTAAACTGCCGCGCTTCCTGCTGGTAGCCGAATTTCCACAGGACGCCGAGATTGTTCCAGCCTTCGGCCGGATTCGGAGCCTCGGCTTCCCTGTCTTTCTTGATAAACGCCCGGCCGCCCTGCGCTTCCATCAGATCGATGAAGAACGAGCCTTTCGTGCCGTAAATTTCGAGCGTCTTGTCGCCGTAACCGCTGGACCAGCTGCCGTAAATGCTGCCCATTGCGCCATTCTCGAATTTCAGCGCGCACATGATATTGTCCGCCGTGCCAAACTTGCGCGCGCCTTCGAATACGTAGGCTCCACCGTCGGCGTAGATGGACGTTACTTCTCCCGCGTACCAGCGGTACAGGTCGAACGTATGGATGATCGTATCGATCAGAATGCCGCCGCCTTGATCCGGATCGTAGAACCATTCCGCGGACGGCTCCCAGCCGAACACGGCGGAGCGGATCGCGATAATATCGCCGATCTCTCCGGCGTCGAGCCGTTCCTTCACTTCGACGAAAGGAGGCGTGTACCGGATCATGAAACCGACTTGCAGGATAATGTTGTTCTCCAGCGCCGCCGCGTTCATCCGTTCGCACTGCTCCAGCGTAAGCGCCATCGGCTTCTGGCAAAAGACGTGTTTGCCCGCGTTCGCAGCGTCGATCACGATCTGCTCATGCAGAAACGTCGGCGTGCAGACGAGCACCGCATCGATCTCGTCGGAAGCAAGCATGTCTTGATAGCTGTCGTACACGTTCGGGATATTGAATTTGCTTGCCAGCTTCTCGGCCGAAGCGCGGACGACGTCGAAGACGCCATGCAGCTTGGACTCCGGTACCTGCGCATGCGCCGTCGACATGACATGCGAAATTCTGCCCGCGCCGATAATGCCGATTCGTACTTGATTCATCGCGCGACCCTCCCGCCGATTTCCGATAGTTGAACGAGGCGTCCGGTTTCGGAGGAGCGGTAAGCGCCTTCGATTACCCGCAGCGCTTGCAATCCGTCCCGGCCGCTTACGGACAACGGACTGCTGCCCCGGACCACGTTGACGAAGTCCTGCAAGCATTCGCGGTAACACACTTCATAACGGTCGTCGCCCTGCCAATCGTAATATTCCCTGCCTTGGATTCCGCTGCCGGACACTTCCATCTGCGGGCTCTTCTGATAATGGATGTGGATCTCGCCTTCGGTGCCGACGATGAGGCATTCCTCCTGGCTGATCATCGGGGCGTACCAGCCCGGTGCGTGCCATGTGCTTTCGATCGTCACGATTTCCCCGCCGTCCATCGTAACGACGCATACGCCGTAATCGTCGACTTCAAGCTCCTTGTGCTTCAGCTTCGCGACTCGGCCGAAGACAGTCGCCGGCTCGCTGCCGAGCAGGTATCGCATAATGTCCGTGTAATGAATGCCGTGGTCGTTAAACCCGCCGTAGCCGCCTCGTTTCGGATCGACGTACCAGCCGGGCTCCTTCGCGTCGGGCGAATCGGTAATGAAATAGAGCGGGCAGCGAATCGAAATTTTCATCGTCAGCGGCTTGCCGATTACGCCCTTCTCGATCAATTGCCGCGCCTTGATGTAAGGCGGCAAGTAGCGAATCAGATACGCCATCATCAGCACGATGTTCGCATCGTCCGCCGCTTGCACCATCCGCTCGGCCTCGTCCGTCGTAATTGAAATCGGCTTGTCGAGCAGAACATGCTTGCCATGCTTCGCGCAGTCCAGCACGTCTCGCCCATGCGCGCCCGTGTCGCTCATGACGAGCACCGCATCGACGTTCGGATCGGCGAACAGCGCTTCCCTCGTCGGATAGCGGACCGTCAGGCCGTATTCCTGAGCGAATTGCTCCGCCTGCGAAGTCCGCTCGTCGTAAACGCCTGCCCATTCGATGTCCGGTATGTCGCCCTGAGCGATGTAACGGGCCATCGGGTAAATATGATAGTGATTGTGCAGCCCAAGAACGGCCACTCTGAGTTTTCCGCCTGGCATTACCCAACATCTCCTCCCCTAACGTTCTGGCGCGGATTCGCGCAAACGTTAGCCAATAATCGTCAAAATAATTACAGTTTTCCCTTGTGAATATTAATGCGAACGTTCGCACGAATAATATAAATCACACAGGTTAAAACTGTCAATTTGTTTTTTCAGCTGCGGGCGGGCGCTCGATGCGAAGCAAGCCGAAGCAACAAGACACAACGCATAAATTGCTTGTAAACGCAAAAAAGGCAGCCAAACGGCTGCCTTTGCGAGTGGAGATGCTTTTTAGAAACCGGCGCAGCCGGGGGATGTAATGTACCCAGTACACTACATTGCCGGAAAACCGGCGCTTAAAAACAAAAGTGCCGAAAAGTCCGCTGGACTTTCTCGACACTCTCTCAACCCTCAGCAGAAGGATGTTTCGTCATGTACATTATCAAATTCGTCAAACCAGCCGGCAGCAGCCGTCTGTCGCGCCCCGATGCACGATATGAAAGATCGATATGATGCCGTTAAGCATGCACTCGCCCCGCCCCGCCTCGCCCAGCCCTAGCCTTTCACGGGAGCCGTCGACTGCCGGATGACGAGATTCGGACTAATCGTCGTCTTCAGCCGGACGTCTTCGTCTTTCTCGCTGCTGCCGATCTGTTCGGACAAGAAGCGCACCGCGGCTTCCGCCAATCGCTTAAGCGGGATCTTGACCGTCGTAAGCGGCGGATGGATGCATGCGCAGGCGTCAAGGTCGTCGAATCCGACGACGGAGATGTCTTCGGGCACGCGCAAGCCCGCTTCCCTGACCGCGCGAATCGCGCCGAATGCAAGCATGTCGTTCTGGGCGAAGATCGCCGTAGGCTTGTCGTTCGCTCCCGGTTTAAACCACTGCTGACAGACGCGGTAGCCATACAACGGATCGTCTTCCTCCAGCGCGATCCAGTCCGAAGCTTTCGTTACGCCCGCTTCGCCCAGCATGTCCGAATAAGCGCTCAGACGCTGGCGTTTGAAGGAACTGTCCTCTTTGGAGCCGATGTAGCCGATCTTTCGGTGACCCAATTCCAGCAAGTGCCGCATCGCCTTGCGCGCACCGTCGTAATCGTCCGTCGTGACGCAGTTCACGTTCATATGGTTAAAATGATTAAAGAAGAGGACGGGGATGCCAAGCGCGCCAAGCTCGTCATAATAGGCCAGATTTTCCTTCGTCTCCGTCGCGAACACGAGCAAGCCGTCGATGCCGCGTGACAGGAAGCGCTCCACGCCTGCCCTCTCCTGCTGCCAGTTCTTCTGGCTGCTGTAAATAAACACCGAATAGCCCAGCTTCTCTGCCGCATTTTGCACGCATTCCGCAAGTTCGCTGAAGAACGACCACGATAAATTATCGACGAGAAACCCGATCGTATCCGTCCGGTTGCTGACCAGGCTCTTGGCCATCAGATTAGGACGATAGCCCATTTTCAGCGACAGCTTCTTCACTTTATCCCGTACTTCCTTGGAAATACGGGCATCGTCCTTCAGCGCGCGGGAAACCGTTGTTGCTGAAATATTCAATTTCGAAGCAATATCCTTGAGCGTCACCGACATGATCAAACCTCTTCTCAGCATCAGAATTAACGTTTGCATAAATACTAGAGGATTTCTGTCGGATTTTCAACCGTAATTATTCCAGCCTCCAAGGAATCGAGCGCGCCAGCGGCCAAAAAGCCGAGCGAACCGCAGGAAATCATCCCGGTTGCTCGCGTTAAGAATGAATACTGCCAACCTTCGATCGGATAGCGAATGATGTACTGACTTTCCCCATTTTCAACGCCAAGCCATTCAGCTGATATCCAAAAGCGCACCCGCCGTCTATGCCGATTTTGTCGCCGCCAAGCCAAACCTCCGGCACGCCATGAATATCTGTCGCAAGGGTATGGCCGAAAACGACAACCTTCTCCCTGTTTGTTTGGTTCATATAAAATTCTTCTTTGATATACAACATATCGTGAACGTCCTGATCCGCTAATTGACGATAGCGAGGGTTTAAACCGGCATGTACGTAGATATAGTCATCATCCTCGTAATAATACGGAAGTCCTTTCAAGAACTGAATGTGCGGCGAATACCGTTCCATATAACCCCGTATTTCGACTAAATTCTCTGGACCGGCATTCATATCGTGTTGGCCATAACTATGCAACGTTTCGAATCCGCCAAACTTAAAAAACTTCTCGATCTCGTTCTCGCTTGCCAGATTTTCAATCACGCGTACGAAGCGATGGTCGTGATTCCCTTGCAAAGCGATCGCTCCGTGCTCTTGAACGAGAGACATGACCAGCTCTACGACTTCTTTGCTGCTAGGCCCTCTGCTTACGTAATCCCCAAGCAAGATCAGTCGATCTCTGCGAGAGTCGAACTCGGCTAACTCGAGAAGCTCTACAAATTCTTGATAACAACCGTGTATATCGCTTATGACTAATGTTCGAGCGATCTCCGTCATTTGTTTCTCATCCTTCCCCAGACCAAACGATCATGACTTATTTTACCATCATCCTCTGTTTGCAGCGTACCCCCTAATGCAGCGTTCTTATCGTACAAATTATAGTCTGCAGCTGCTTGGATATTTTCCTCGACACGCAAATCGAGTAGGCCCATGCGCATTTGCATGGGCCTCTCACAGATCCGGACGTGCGGGTCATCGCATCCGGCTCTTCCAAGATTATCCCCTTTGGGGATGAAGGACTTTCTGAATTTCAACCAGACTACTTAGACCGATTTCTTCAAACCACTTGTTGGGCATCGCATACTGGGCATACATAGAGCGAGAACTACGCCAGACTGTCATTCTAAGACCTGGCATTTCCTTGCTGTCCCATCCTCGTCTTCGCATCTCTCGGTGCAGCTTCCTTATCTTCCTCCAACTTCGCAGTTGCACCGCGCGGAGCCGTCTTCTTATCCAGGAATCGAGTTCCCGGAAGCGGCTGCTCACATCCCCGGTTCCAAAGTAACTGCCCCATCCCTGAAGGTACGGATTCAGTTTCCTCTTCACCAATTTCTGCACGTTAACCGTTTGGTTCCGTCTTGTTATTTCCTTTACCCGTTCTTTGAATTTCGCCATTGCTTTTGCAGATGGCACCATATACTTTCCTCGCTTAAATTCATGGCCAAGGAACGTAAATGTCTCCTTCTTGCTGTTGACGATTTTCGTTTTCTCCGGGTGCACCGTAAGGCCCATTTCCTTCTCCAACAGTTTCGTGACGGACTCCAATACACGCTCCGCACCTCGTTGTGTTTTGCAACAGATGACGAAGTCGTCTGCATACCGCGTTAACCGGTGACCCCGTTCTGTCATCACCTTGTCTAGCGGATGGAGATAGATATTCGCCAGCAATGGACTTATGACGCCACCTTGCGGTGTCCCTTGCTCGTTAAGGTGGAAACTCCCGCCGTCCATGATTCCGGCCGTGAGGAACTTTTCTAGTAGTTCGAGTACGCTCCCGTCTGTGATTTGTTCCTTTACCCTTGCAAGGAGCTTGTCGTGTGGGATCGTGTCAAAGTACGATTTGAGATCGGCATCGATGACGTACCGATAGCCATCTTCCATATCCTGACGAATTTTCTGAAGCGCCATATGTGCACTTCTGTTTGGTCGGAATCCATAGCTGCAGTCCATGAATATGGCTTCGAAGATCGGTTCCAATATGCGTTTTGCCGCGGCCTGCACGACTCGGTCTCCCACGGTAGGAATGCCCAAGGGCCTTTGCGTTCCGTCTGCTTTTGGAATGTAGACGCGTCTTACCGGCTTTGACCGATAAGTTTTATTCTTTAGCGTCTGTTGAAGCACTTCTAGATGGTGTTCCAACTTCGACTTGAATGCCTGGATGGTCATTCGATCGATTCCTGCCGCACCACGGTTGCGTTTGACCTCTTTGAAGGCTTCCTCCAGGTTTGGTTTTGCCCATATCTTGTCGATGAGGCTGTACCATTTTCGTCCGTTTCGATCTCTTCCTTCACGTGAGGGATTGTCTCGCCTTGGTTCTTCCATGCTCGTTCTCCTTCCCAAGCCGTTCGACGGTTTGTAGCCGTGAAAAAAAAAACTGGCAATCTCCGTCTTCCAGTTGGTACTCGCCCCAGACGGCTTCTTCTTTTGTTCAACCCCGGTTCTTAGCGCTTCTTGGCTCCCCGGCTTCTGTCTGGCACATGGCTTTCCACAATCTCTCCTCTTCCTCGGTTTCGGGCTTCGCACGATTCTCCGCCTTTTGGGTCGGAGACTGTATCGACAACTGCGTGCCGATTCGTTTGCCTTTGCGGCCTTTCTGGCAAACTTCGTCACTACTATCCCTAAGTCTGACTTCTCACCATCCGTAGCCCTGTCTTAACCCTCACGGTCTCGAACAGGGGTTACCGCCTCTCGGCAGAGTCGATGAGATCTCCTTGGGTCGCGTCAACCGACTTTCCCCCGAATCCAGTCCTCTTAACTTCCGAAGTCTCTGGTGGTACTGGACGTTCCCTTCTTTTGCAGGGTTATCCGACTTCGGCAGCCAGCTTGGTTCGCCGCCTGTTCCGGGTTTTACCTTCGCATCCTCCGCACCTTCCCTCACGGGCCAGGCACTATGCGTTAGCTATGCACTTCCGCCACCTAACGGCGTGCTGGAGACTTTCACTCCTTAGTCGATTGCGCTGCCAAGCGCACAAAAGGCAACCGATCCATGATTGGCCGGTCGCCTTCGTTTCTCTACGCTATTGTTAATTCCCACTCGCACTACTCACACTCTCTTTCTATAGGCTCTCATTGCAAAGAAGTAGGCTGCCAGCATAATTCCAACGCACCATGCAAGCGCGATCCAGATATCATTGCCCGCCGGCTGGCCGGCCAGCAGCGCACGGATGGCTTCTACGATCGAGGTCACCGGCTGGTTTTCCGCGAAGACGCGAACGACTTTCGGCATCGACTCGGTCGGCACGAACGCGGAGCTGATAAACGGCAGGAAGATGATCGGATAGGAGAAGGCGCTGGCGCCGTCGACCGATTTGGCGGTCAGTCCGGCAATCGCCGCGACCCAGGTCAGAGCAAGCGTGAACAAGGCAAGGATGCCGGCAACCGCAAGCCATGACAGGATCCCCGCCGAAGATTGAAAGCCCATAAGCAAGGCGACAAGAAGGATGACGACCACCGAAATCGCATTGGAGACGAGCGAGGTCAGCACATGCCCCCAAAGCAAGGTGGAACGCGATATCGGCATCGTATGGAACCGTTCGAAGATTCCCCGCTGCACATCGGTAAACAGGCGGAAGGCCGTATAGGAGACGCCGCTCGCAATCGCGATAAGCAGGATGCCGGGCAACAGGTAGTTGACATAGTTATCTGTTCCGGTTTCGATCGCCCCGCCGAACACATAGACGAATAGCAGCATCATCGCGATTGGCATGATGGTTACCGTAACGATGGTGTCCATGCTGCGGGAAATATGACGCATGGAACGTCCAAGCATGACGCTCAAATCGTTGAAGAAGTGATTCTTTGTCGTCGTCTCCATTTTATATAGCCTCCCTTTTGCCGACGATTGCGAGGAAGATTTCCTCTAAAGTCGGCTGCTTCTCCACATACTCTACCTGTGCGGACGGGAACATCTTCTTAAGCTCCGAAAGCGTGCCGTTCGCGATAATTCGTCCCTCGTGCAGAATCGCGATCCGATCGGCCAACTGCTCCGCTTCCTCCAAATACTGCGTGGTGAGGAGCACCGTCGTGCCACTGCCCGCAAGCTCTTTGACAATCTTCCATACCTCGATGCGCGCCTCGGGATCAAGGCCCGTAGTCGGCTCGTCGAGGAAAATAATCTGCGGTTTGCCCACAAGGCTCAAGGCGATGTCGAGCCGGCGTCGCATACCGCCCGAGTATGTGGACACCCTACGGTCAGCGGCCTCTGTCAGGCCGAAGCGCTTCAGCAAGTCATCCGCAACCTGACGCGGATTTCTGAGGTAACGCAGCTTGGCGATCATGACCAGATTCTCCCGTCCGGTCAATATTTCGTCCACGGCGGCAAATTGACCGGTCAAACTGATGACCTGCCGCACTTTCTCGGGATTTGACGCTACATCGATTCCGTTGATCGCGGCGGTTCCTTTGTCTGCTTGAAGCAGCGTGGTGAGAACCTTGACAATCGTTGTCTTGCCAGCCCCGTTGGAGCCAAGAAGGGCAAATACACTTCCGGTTTCAATCTCGAAATCAACGCCCTTTAAGACTTGGAGCTGCTTGTAGGACTTGTGCAAGCCTTTCACTTGAATGGCCTTGCTCGGCATATCCATTCCCTCCCTTATCTTAGACCGCTTAACCTTAGACAACCGTAACTTTCGCCAAATTAGCTCCCATGCCCTTGAGCGAAGCATACGTCAGTTTATCCATCGTCGCGCCGTCGAAGTTGATCGTTTTGATCGAGCGGTAATACTTATTCGTCAAGGAGAAGAACGGAACGAACGACACGTTTCGGAGCGACGCGCCCTTGAACGAAGCTTCGGTCAACGCCGACTTGTCGAACTTCACGTTGTTGAAGGTTTGCCCGTCGAACCGCTGCCCGCTCAGGTCGGAACTTTCGAAGCTCACGCCGTTAAAGAAGCAATCTTCGAAAATCGTTTTTCTGAGGTCGGTTTTGCTCAGCGTGACGTCGGTCATCTGTACGTTCGCGAAATTCGCTCCGTCAAGCCCGGAGATGTTGAAGCTGGTGCGTACAAGGATCGTTCGATTGAAGCTCGCATTCGAGAGATCATTGGTAGTTAAGCTGACATCGGTCAGATTGGCGCGGTCGAAATTGGCTTCGCGCATGTCGCTGCTCGAGAATGCGCTGCCGGTCAAGTCCGCCCCCTTGAAGTCGGAGCCGCGCAGCGCGCTGGCCTTGAATTGACCCTTGTGCGCAACGACGCCCGCAAAGTCGCTCTCCGCCAAGTTGCTCGCGCTTAGGTTGATCAGCACCTGCCGCTCCAGCGAACGGGAGAGGTTGGCGACTTCCAGAATCGTCTGCTCGATGTCGCCGATGCTCGAGATCGTCATGCTGAACGCGGTATCGTCGTCTTTGCCTTCGGCTTTGAGTTCACGGTAACGTTCTTGCAAATCGGAGAGCAGGTCGGCTTTCAATTCCGTAACGCTCTTCACGCCGTCGTAGGGAGTGAACACGCCGTTCAAATAGTTCGTCAATTTCTGATTATTCATCTCATCAAATCCTCTCTAAAGTAGGTTTTCTAACACGCGCTGCGCATACTCCCAATTGCTCTTGTTGCGGGCGTATGCTTCCTTGCCCTTCTCGGTAATTCTGAAATACTTCCGCCGTCCGCCCTGGGATTCATCGCCCCAGTACCACTCGATGTCGCCGTCCGTCTCCAGCCTTCTGACGCTGGAGTACATCGTCGCTTCCTTCAATTCGTATTCGCCGCCCGAACGCTCGGCAATCAGCTTGACAATTTCGTATCCGTAGCGATCCGCTTCGGACAAGAGCCGCAGAATCATCGTATCCGTATGTCCGCGAAGCAGGTCGGATGTGATTTTGTTGTCGCTCATAACATCACCTCCATATCTGTATAATACGGCATACTACTATTACTGTCAAGGTACTTTGTTAATTAAAATACTTTGATTAAAAAAAGTCCGCACATGCCTCTTATGGCTTGTGCGGACCGATGACCAAATTAACCTTTGAACGTAACCCATTAACGGCTGAAAAAATCGATGACGAACTGCCTGAAGTGAATGGCCGCCTCGGATAAATAATGCTTGCGGTTCCAGGAGATGCCGAACGTGCGCTTGCATCGCGGCTCGGTAATTTGCAGCTGGACCGTCTCGGGACTGGAGGCTCTGCGTCCCAGCGACAACGGCAAGGTAAAGGTAATGCCGAGCCCCATTTCCACAAGCGTTTGGACCGCGCTGACTTCTTCCAGCTCAAACGCGATATGCGGTTCGAACCCGGCCTGCCGGCAAAAGGCATCCGTAATTTCGCGGAAGTTGGAGTTCGAGGACAAACTGATGAACGGCTCGTTGGCGGCCTCGCTCAGCGAGATGCTTCCCCGTCCGGCAAAACGGTGGGCTTTGGGTACGGTCAGGCATAACTCTTCTTCGACGAGCACCAGCCATTCGATGTCCGGTCCCGTAACCGGAGTCGTGGAGATGCAGAAGTCGATTTCGGCATTCTCAAGCTCCGCTTTCATTTCAACGGCCGAACCGAGCTGGCGCTGAATGATCCGCACCTGCGGATGGTACGTCAAGAACTCCTTGAGCAGCGTAGGCAGCACATATGGAAGCGTGACGGAAACCGTTACGACGCCACGCTCCAGGCCTGCCATGTCCGTCACCTCGCGTTCTCCTTCCTCCAGCTCCCGGAAAGCCTGCTCGACGCGGCGAAGATAGGTTTTACCGAACCGGTTGAGCCGGATTCCCTTGCCTTGCCGCTCAAATAGCGGAATGCCAAGCCGTTTCTCAAGGCGGTGAATCGAATTGCTCAGCGACGGCTGCGAGACGTTAAGCTCTTTGGCCGCCATGGTCATATGCTCATGCTTGGCGACGGCCTGAAAATATTTCAACTGAAGAAATTCCATGAAGCGCCTGCCTCCATATCGCAATCATCACGTTCGTGTGATGAATCCATTATAAAATATGTATTATACATGATAAATCAATCGTTTTATAATGATTCAACATCTATAGATGCAAGATAGGAGAGAGCAAGTTGAAGAGAGAGAAAATATGGACGAGAAACTATATTGTCGTTTGCATGAGCAGTTTTTTCATGTTCCTCACCTTTTATATATTGGCAACGGCTTTTCCGTTGTATGTCAAAGAAGGGCTGCACGGCGACCAGCAGCAGATGGGACTGGTCATTACGGTGTACGTCATCGGCGGCGTTCTGCTCCGGCCGTTCTCGGGCGGTTGGGTGGATCGGTACGGGCAGAAGAAAATGGCCATCGTCGGCATGGTTGTTTTCCTGGCCGCCTGCATCAGTTATTTCGGCACGAAGAACGGTATACTCCTGTTTCTGGTCGCGCGGCTGATTCACGGCATGGCTTACGCGCTGGCCTCGACGGCCACGAGTACCGTTGCCGCATCGATCATTCCGGCATCGCGCCAGGGAGAAGGCATGGGTTACTTCAGCATGTTCATGAGCATCGGCATGGTCGTGGGGCCGGCGATGGGGTTATTCCTGTGGAAGGACAAGAACGTTAACGTCCTGCTGCTTGCGATCTGCATAATAGCGGCGATATCGCTTGCGTTCACGATTGCGATGAAGGTACCGGAGAGGAAACGGAACGCGGAGCTGCAGCCCGCTCCGGAGAAGAAACGCAAAGGGTTCCATTGGAGCGACATTGTCGAGCCTTCGGCGCTGCCCATATCGTTTGTCGGTTTCATCCTTTCCTTCTCTTATAGTTCGTTATCCGGGTTTATGTCATCCTTCACGTCGGAAATCAACGAGTCGAAAGTGACAAGCAGCTTTTTCGTCGCCTTTGCGGTCATGATCGTGGCTTTCCGCCCGATGATCGGCAAAGTGTTCGACCGCTATAAGGAGCATTACTTGTATTATCCGGGGATTTTCCTATTTTCGGTTGGCATGCTGATGCTCAGTCAGGCGCATTCGGGTACGATGGTGCTGGTGGACGGGGTCATTATGGGCATCGGCTACGGCGCTTTGCTCCCCTGTTTGCAGGCGCTGGCCATGAAGCTCGCTCCCGAGCACCGGAGAGGCAGCGCGACGGGTACGTTCTTCCTGATGTTCGACTTAGGTTACGGGATCGGCTCCTATATCATGGGACTCATCGCCTCTTATACCGATTACCGCATGATGTACGTCGTAGCGGGCATCGTTCCGATTGCGTCCGTAGTCGGCTACTACCTGCTGCACCACCGCAAGCAGTTTAAACTTGCCGCCGCGCATAAGCAGCATGTAAAGGCAACGGCATAACCGGGAATTAGAAAGCCTCAGGCGCACACGGCACACGGCGCCTGAGGCTTTTTTAGTTAATGGCTTTAAAGACGCCGGGCAGCTCGGGAGACAGTGCTCTCGGCCAACGACCCCGGCGTCCGTTCACGACGTTAATGGTTCAGGAAGTTAATGAGCGCCTTGTTGAATGGTTCGGGGTGAGTCGCATTCACTCCATGCGGACCGCCTTCAATGACAACGAGCTCGCTGCCTTTTACCGTTTCGCTGGTGATCCGGCCGCTTACCTCGAACGGCACGATCGCGTCGGAATCGCCATGGATAACAAGCAGCGGGATATCGAATTTAGCCAGATCGCCGCGGAAGTCCGTCCGGCCGAAGGCCGCGACGCAATCCAGCGTTCCTTTCGGAGAGGCGCCGGCAGCGATCCCCCAGTTGTACGCGCGGGAGGGCTCGCTGACCAGGCCGGCGTTGTCCCCTGCCTTAAAGAACTTATGCGTGAAGTCGTCAAGGAACGCCATCCGGTCTTTGCTCAAGCCGTCTTGGAAGTCTTGAATGGTCGCTTCATCCAGACCGCCTTCCGGATGCTCGGCGGATTTGTAGAAGAACGGCGTAACCGCGCTCGCCAACACGGCTTTGCTGACGCGGCCGGTTCCATAGGTCCCCACGTAACGCGCCACTTCTCCGCCCCCCATCGAGAACCCGACCAATGTGACATCGTTAAGGTCCAGGTGTCCGATCAACTTGTCCAAATCCGCTGCAAACGTATCATAGTCGTATCCGTGATACGGCTGGGAGGATTGTCCGAACCCGCGGCGGTCATAGGTAATTACCCGGTAGCCCGCTTCAATGAGCGCCGGAACCTGGTTTTCCCAAGAGCGCCCGCTCAGCGGCCAGCCATGGATGAGAATGACGGGCTTGCCTTCGCCAAGGTCCTCGAAAAACAATTCAATGGGTTGTCCGTTTTCTGTTCCCACGATTACTTTAGGCATAATCAATCTTCCTTTCGAATTGGGTTTACGTTCATCGGCAGTAAAAACTCTCCCCCTATTACCCCGCTTCGGCTTAATCGCACCTATTCGCGTTGGATTTGATGGCGTGAACAGAAAAGCCCCGACAACTAAATCGTCGGGACTTCACGAATTCACGGTTATTCGGTTACGTTCATCGTTGGCCGCGAACGACTGCCGGCTATCCTTTATGCGCGCTGAACGCGACGCCTTCGATGAACCGCTTCTGGAAGAAGAAGAACAGGACGATCATCGGAATGACGGCCATGATGGCGCCCGCCATGAGAATCGGGTAATTCGTGCTGAACATCGAGACGAGCGTAGCTAGACCCGAGGACAGCGTGAGTTTATCCGGCGAGCTGTTGATGATCAACGGCCATTGCAATTCGTTCCAGGACCATAGCAGCTGAATGATGACGATCGCGACCAAGGCGGATTTCACCAGCGGCAGCATGATATAGCGGAAGGTCTGGAACGGATTGCAGCCGTCCAGAATCGCGGCTTCCTCCAGCTCTTTGGAGATGCCAAGGAAGAATTGCCGCAGCATGAAGGTCGCGAACGGGCTCACCAAGGCGCAAATCCATAACGCCGTGACCGTGTTGACCAAGCCCCACTTGCTCAAGAGCAAGTACTGCGGCGTATAGAACACCGGGTTCGGCACCATCATGACGGAGATAATGATGAAGAACAATACCGTCCGGCCCGGGAATTTAATCCGCGCGAACGCATAAGCGGCCATCGAGCTGAACACGACGGGAAATACCGTTTTCATGAGTGCCGCGAAGGCCGTGTTCAAGAAATAATGCGTAAAATCCGTTTTCTCGAACGCTTTCTTGAAGCTGCTGAAATCCGGGTGGGCCGGGAAAACCTTGACCGGAATCTGCGTCGCTTCCGTAACCGTTTTGAATGCCGTCAGAATCATCCACCCGAACGGGATGACCATGACGACGGACGCCGCGATCAAGATGACGTGAATGATCCAATTGACGTTGCGTTCGACGGCCTGATTGCTTTTCGCCATAAGCTCCCCCCTCAGTCGTAGTTGACCCATTTCTTCTGGAACGCGAATTGTAAGCCGGTTAAGATCAAGTTAATGACGAGCAGCACGTCTACGATCGCCGCACCGTAATTCTGATCGTAATAGACGAACGAATTCTGATAGTAAGCATAGACGAGGGAACGCACGTCGGGCAGCGCGACATTCGTCTTGCCGATTAACAGATAGATCGAATCGAAGATTTGCGTGGCGCCGATCATGAGCACGATGGTCGTGAAGAACAACGTCGGCGTCAGCAGCGGCAAAGTAATATAGCGGAACTTGCGGAACCGCACGGCCCCGTCGATCGACGCCGCTTCGTATAGCGCTTTCGGTATCCCTTGCAAACCCGCCAGAATAAGGAGCATGTTGAAGCCGATCGCTCCCCATACGCCGACGATGACCAGCGCGAACATCGCGAACCGCGAATCGGATATCCAAGCCACGTCCGTGCCGAGCACGTAGTTGATTAATCCGTAGTCATGGGCGAACAGTACGACCCACACCATGGCGGCCGCCGCGGGCATCGTAACTTGCGGCAGGAAGTAGATGACCCTGTAAGCGGATTGACCGCGAATCTTCGCATTGAGCAATACGGCGAAGAACGTGGACAAGACGAGCGTAACCGGTACGAACAGAACCGTATAGTAAAGCGTATTGCGCAGATTATGCCAAAACTCTTGATCCTTGAACAGCTTCTGGTAATTGGCCAGACCGACCCAGTGATTGCTCATCCCGAAATTCTCAGATTTCAGGAAGCTCAGATAGATAGAATAGATGGCCGGCCAGCACCAAAATACGACCGTCCCGAGCAAAGTAGGTGCGATCATGGCATAGGCCCATACATACCTGCTTCTCGAATTCATGGCCTGCCTCCCCTTGATTCAGCGAAGGCATCCCGTTTCCGGAATGCCTTCGACTTCTTCCGATGATAACGCGTTCTCTCTTACTTGTTTTCCGAGATGGCTTTATTCATCATTTCCGCTACTTGCTTGGCGCCTTCCTCGATGGAGATCTTGCCGCCCCATGCTTGCGCCATGATTTCCGATTCTTTCGGGAACCAGACCGGATACGCTTTCGATCCTGCCGGATACGGCGTGGCTTCCGCGGTTTGGTCGATGAACACCTGCAGATTCAGGTCGGGCTTCGATTTCACCCATGCCGCCTGCGTATCCTTGAATGCCGGGATCGCCGCGCCCATTTCCGCCGTGATATCGGCAGCGCGCTTCGAACCGAGGAATTTCAGGAACAGCCATGCTTCGTCTTTATGTTTGCCTTTCGCCGACATCGTGTTGCCCAGGCCGTTGATGATGTCGCCGCGTTTGACTTTGCCTTTCGGCAGCGGAGCCCAATTCCATTTGTCCTTGATAATGTCGCTGCTCGCGATATCGGCCGTTCTCCAGTCGCCTTCGAACGTCATTGCCAGTTTGCCCGACTTGAACATTTCCGTGGCGTCCGTGTCCGTCATTTGTTGATGCGTCGGCGAAGCTTTGTCGAGAATCATTTGGTAGCGCGCCTTCAACGCTTCGATGGAGGCCGGGTCGTCGTAACCGGATTTCGTGCCGTCGGCGGAGAGAATGGAACCGCCGTTCGCGAGCATATCGTTCCAGTAACCGCCTTGCGTATCCATCTTGGCCGCGAAGCCGTAGATGCCTTTGTCCGGCTGGCTCAATTTCTTGGCCACTTCCGCCAGTTTCGCGTAATCCCATGTATCGTCAGGGTACGCTTCGCCGGCTTGGTCGAACAATTCTTTGTTGTAAGCCAGGCCGATCGTATCGAAGTCCTTCGGAATCGCGTAGTTCTGACCGTCTAATACATAGATGGAGCCGAGGTTGGACGCGTAGTCGTCCATGTTGATCTCGCCGGCGGTAACCTTGTCGGTGATGGGCTCAAGGAACCCGCCGGACGCGTATTTGACGAATTGGCCGCTATGCATCCAGAACACGTCCGGCAATGTGCCGGCCGGCGCCGCCGCGGACATTTTCGTCCAGTAGTCGCCCCAAGGAATGACTTCGACTTTCACTTTGATGTTCGGGTTCTCCGTGGTGAATTCTTTGGCGATCGCTTCCATCGCCGGCTGTTGCAGCTGATCCCAGATCGTGTACGTCAACGTCACGTTCTCTTTCTTCGCGTTGCTGCTCGCCGCTTTGTTCGATGCGTTGCCTGAATTGTTGCCCGACGCACTGTCCGACGTGCTGCCGTTATTCGAATTATTGCTGCCGCAGCCCGTCAGCGCGAGCGCCGAAACCACGATCAGGCTCATTGCGGAAATCCAAGCTTTTTTACGAATGGCCATTTTATTTCCCCCTCGTTTCATGATGAAACCGGCGACGGAAAGAAAAAATTTGCGCATATTTTTTCACCTTTCGCCTCTCAAGGTTTCCCTCTTGCTTTCATCATAAGGCACGGCATGCAGGGGTGAAATGCCTCATTCTTAAGATTGAAGCCCGAAAATTAAGATCGTGCTCTTAAGTTTTCGGCAGAGGCTAAAGGGGAACCGTAGGCGAGTTTTCTATAATCCGCGCAATTATTTGCATTATTGGGAGTGGCAAGTGGAGAAGAACGTCCTTCCGTAGGAATCCTGCATGCAATAAAAACGTTCACCTTTTAGATTGGACAATGAGCTGCGCCTGAGACGGCATGGTCGCCGATCATCCAGGCGGTGCTTTTTTCACGAACGACTTATTGCGCACGGACAACGAAAATACTGCAATGAATTCCGTATGGAAAAGAACAAGAACATTGATGATCCCAAAGAGGGCACACTAGCCGTAATTCGTCGTGAACAACGACGCAGGAACGCCTCCTGTCGAGATGACGGGAGGCGTTTGTCTTGTGCAACATAGGACCGTGGAAGAAGTCTTTTGTGCTGTAAGAATCAGAATCACAGTCCGCACGTGGCATCAAGTGCAGGCGTAGCAAGAGGTGTTAATGATGAAATTCAGCCTGACAGGGCGACGGACTTTAACAGATCCGTCTATGGAACCGGTAAGCGTGCACCTAGATTCACAAGATATGGTATTGACTGTGCGGCGGACATGATTAGCCTACTATGTTCGATTCCACATGCATGCACTTTACAGAATAGTCATTTGTTCCCTCGTTCAATAGAAGTCATGCACATGGAATATGCCAAATGCGTCGAACATTGCGTGAGCCGCGGGTTGACTCCTCGCGGACTCGGGGAACTTCTAGCTGCAAACCTTGCTAGGCCTGCGGAAAAACCTCGCGCGAGATTAGGGGAGGCCCCGCGGCTAACGAACCGTAGCGCGCTTATTCCCTCCAGTTCACGCCTAAAAAATATCTAGCGAACCTTAGCGACGTTATTCGAGAAAAAACAGGCGAAACAGCTTGAATTTTCACCATTCTCATAGAATAACGCATCGTAAGTTCGTTACAATTTCAAATGGGGGTTTTCGGTCAAATAAGCATGATACGGTTCGTTAAAGACAAACATCCGCCGCCCTCTGCCACCACAATTAACGAGAAACGAATGTCGCCATAAAAACTAGAAAAGCACAACGAAGAGCAGCAGCCACGGACAACCGCCAAACGGCCCCCCGCTCACGGCAAACTGTTCTTGTACTCTTGCGGCGTCATGCCGTAATGGGTCTTGAACAGCTTGATGAAATATTGCGGCTTCTGATAGCCGACCTCCTGGGCGATCCAGCTGATCTTGGTCTCCTTCTGCTTCAGCAGCCGCAGCGCCGCGTCCATCCGTACGCGCAGGACGTAGTTGGAGAAGTTGTCCCCCGTCTCGTTCTTGAAGAGATTGGACACGTAGACCGGGTGCAAATGAACGTGATCCGCCGCCGACTGCAGCGTCACGTCTTTGACCTGCTCGTTGACGAAACGGACGATGCGGTTGATCAGATCGTGGCGAAGGCTGTTGGACAAGCTCCCGCTGTAGGTTTGCAACTGCTCCAAGCTCCGGAACGACCATTCCCGCAGCGGTTCGATGCTCCAACCGGCGTCGAGCTTCAACATTTTCTCCGCTTCGCGGCCGTAGATATCGTGGAAACTTTTGCCCTTCTTATGCACGTAGAACGAGAAGGCTTGCATGATCGTGACATAAGCTTCGAAGACATGCTCCCGCGTCCTGTTCCCCCGCTGCTCCAATTCCTCGAACACCCGCTTCATCTTCGCCGCGGCGGCGTCCCACTGCTCGACCTCCAGCAGCTGCATGAACGTCGGGCTCGCGTACAGCTCGGACAACGGACGGATCTCTTCCACGTTCCGTTCCTGCATGTCATGGAAGAAGCTCTCCGTCTGGAAGCCGATGTAATCCGTGAATAAGGAGAGCAGGTCGTGATACGCCGCGGGCACTTCGAGCGGGAACGCGCGCCAATGGCTCATCACCACCGATACTTTGATTCTCAGGAAGCGCTTGATCTGATGCTGCACGAGCCGGGCGAGTCTCTCCGTCTCTTCCATCCATTCCTTCGCGTCGCCTTCGGAAGGCTGCTTCGGCTGAATGAGGAAGACGACGTATCCGTAATCGTCCCGGCAATGCCAGATCTCGAAACGCGGCGAGAAAATCTCGTCGGCGATGTTCGTGACGGCATATTCGAGCAGCGACGCGCTATAGACGTCCGTTCCGACGAAGTCTTCCTCGATGCGCATGCACAGCATCAGGAACGGAGCCGCCTCGTCGAACGGCAGCTCGTAGAGCTTCAGTTTGTCGCGCAGCCTGGACGAAGCCGGCAGCTTGCCCGCCAGCAGCTCCTGCAGCAGCGACTCCCGCAGCTTCGGCAAGCTGTCCCTGAACAGGTCAGCCAGCTTCTGCTGGCTGACCAGCGCTTCGCCTTCCAGCTGCAGGTCGCCGATCAAGGCGCGAATCGTGCTTTCGAGCTCGTCGTTCGAGACCGGCTTCAGCAAGTAGTTGCAGATGCCTTGCCGAATCGCTTCCTGCGCGTATTGAAACTCGTCATGCCCAGTCAGGATGACCGACTTGATCTTCGTCCACTTGTCCTTGACGATGGATGCCAGCTCAAGCCCGCTCATGCCCGTCATCTGAATGTCGGTGACGATCAGATCGATGGCGTGATAATGCAGCAGCTCCAGCGCTTCTTCGCCGGAATACGCCTTATGCACCGCCGCTATGCCCATCGCTTCCCAAGGCAAAGCGCTCGCCATGCTGTCCACCAAATGCGTATGATCGTCCACGATCAATATTTCGTACACGCCTTTGCCCCCTTCGCGTCATTGCGCTTCGTCGTCCGGTACTTTCCATGCGAGCTCAGCCTGCAGGCCGCCCCATTCGGACACGCTGAGGGCGAGCCCCGATTGCTTGCCGTACAGCAGCATCAGCCGATGGTGAACGTTCTGCAAGCCGGAGTCGATCCGATCGCTCGACGAATGGCGGATCTTCGCCTGCAGCGCTTCTACTTGGGCCGGGGTCAATCCCGACCCATTGTCCTCGACGGCGAGCCTGGCGATCCCGTCTTCCGACAGGCTTCCCCGTATGCGCACCGCCCCGTACTGCACGGGCTTCCTGAACGCATGCACGATGACGTTCTCGATCAACGGCTGCAGCGACAGCCGCGGAATCCGCATCGTCATCATGGCGGGATCGATCGCGATTTCATACTCGAAATCGTCCGTCAGCATCCGATGGATGTCCAGGTAGTTCACGTTCAGCTCCAGTTCTTCCTGCAGCGTGGCCAAGCTGCTGCTGAGCTTGGTCGTATACCGGTAATATTTGCTTAGATTCATTGTCATCGACACGGCCGCTTCCTTCTCTTCCAGCTCCACCATGCTCTTGATATACGCCAGCGTGTTGTAGAGGAAGTGCGGATTGATCTGCGACTGCAGCTGCTTGACGTTCGCTTCCTTCGTCCGGATCTGTTCCTTCAGCACGTCCTCGATCAGTTCTTCGATTCGCGCGGCCATGGAATTGAACCGGTGGTATAAATAGCGGAATTCCCCCTTGGGAGGGTCCTTCATCCGACTGGTGTAGAAGCCTTTCTCGATGAAATTCATCCCTTGCATCAACTTGCGGAACGGCAGGCGGATACTCCGATAGAGGAGGAAGCCGAGCACGCAGGCCATGAAGAGCATCATGCCGCTGATCGCGTAGAACATCGTCTGGTTGCGCTTGATCGGGGCCATGATCGTGCCGATCGGGACGTAATCCACCAAGTACCATCCCAGCGGCTGCACCATCTCCATATGCACCTGGTATGCGCCGTCGGCCGTGCGGATGAGCAGCGGCTCGAAACCGCCTTCGGTATCCTCCGGATTCAGCTCGGGCAGCATCTCCCGGATCAGGTCTTGATCCGCGGTGTAGTTATAAATCGGCGAATAGCCGGGATGGTAGAGAAAAGGATCTTCCAGTCCGTTATTCTTCATTTCGGACAGATCGCTCTTGATTTCTCCCTCGTCCACCTTGGCGACGACCGTCAGATCCGGTTCTTCGTCCTTGGCGTTCTTGGCCGGATTGGAGATCGTCTCCATGAAGAAGGCGCTGCCCTTGGCATCATGCTCGTAACCCCAGAAACCGTCTTTGTCCGGAAGCACGGCAGGCACGGCGCCGAGGCTCGAATTGCTCTTGATCACCATCCCCGTCTTCGGGTAGACGACCGCGATGACGCCTTTCCTTCCCCCGTAACCGGCCAGCCGGTTGATCTCCTCCGACACCGCCTTCAAGGTGCGGAAGTGCAGCAAATCGTCGCTGAGCAGGTCCGGATAGGCCAGATTGCGAACTTCGGTGCTCTCGTACAGCATCTTCTGATAGGAATCGAATTGGGCGAACATCTGTCCAAGCTGCCCGACGAACGATTCCACCTGCGTGCGCTTCGCCTTCACGATCTCCCCCGTCAGGACGCGGGAACTCGTGCGGTTCGAGTACGCGTACAGCATGATAATGGGGGTCAGCAATAGCAGCAAGGCGATGACCATGTTCGTGAAAATACTCCGCTTCACTTGGATTCCTCCTGATTCGAGCGGGAAGCCTGATCGGCCCGGAAAGCGTCGTATTGCAGCTTAAGCTCGTTCCACACCTTCTCGTAGCCGGCCTTCTTCAAGGCATCCATGGCATCGCCGAAACCCTTGTCGTAGCTGACGATACCCATGTTGATCGGCACGAATTTCTCGTTATACACCGCAAGCACTTTGGCATATTCCGTCTTCACGGGATCCTGATTGAAATGGAACCCGAAGATGCGGGATATCTTCGCATTATCGTCGTTATGGAGCATATCCTGCACGACGGAATCGTCGACGTTCGTCGTCGCCATGAAGTAGTTTTTGTTCCGCCACATCCACTCGTACATCAATTGATCGTTAATCAGCATCTTGATTTTGCCGTTCTCGATGCGGTAATCCTTGCCTTCCACGCCATAGATAATAAAGTTATAGTGCTCCTTGCTCTGCAAAATCCAGTTCATGAACTGCATCGCCCGTTCCGGATGCAGCGCTTTGGCCGGAATCATATACGCCTCGTTGGAAGGCGCGACGATATACTTCGGTTTATCCGGGGACAAATAATACTCGCGCAGCTTCGCATCGGGATCCGCGGCCTGCACCGTTTGCAGATTCTCCATCGCCCGCGATACGGCGCCGACCCGGAACAGCAGCTTGCCGGCGTCCTCCTGGTCGATGTTCGCGGCTAGATTGCCGACCAGCCGTTTGTCGATCAGCCCTATGCGCACCCAACGCTCCCGCACGTGCGCCACGTCTTTGTACAGATCGGATGCCAAGTAATTCACGAGCTGACCGCTGTTCTCGTTGACGGCGAACATCTGATTCTCGTCCAGGAACGTAAGCGGTTGATCCGATAGCTCGCGCCACAGCACGTCTTGCCCGCGATCGTTCTCCAGATAGCCGTAATAACTCGGATCCGCGTCATGCATTTTCTTATAAAAGGCTTCCATGTCGGCGATCGAGCGAATACGCTGCATCCCGGCCGATTCCAGCAAATCCTGGCGCACCATGACCGAGGTGAATTTGCCTGCGGACGTGAACGCCTGCGAGGGAATCGCCCACTGCCGGCCGTCGATTTGGTCCAGCGCGAAGTTATTCGCCGGAATGTTCGCCGTCAGATCTTGGCCGTACGTGCGCAGAAGCCCGTCCAGCGGAAGGATGTAGTTCTTCGCCTTGTAATCGGACACGAACGGCGTGCCATACCAGAAGAGGTCGTAGCTCTCTCCCGTCGACAGCGCAAGCTCGAGCTTCGATTGGTAATCCGCCCAAGGGAAGTAGGTTAATTCCAGCTTGATGTTCAAATCCCGCTTCAGGCGCGCGTTCAGCTCGTTGTCGACGAATTCCCGCATGCGCGCCGATTCGTCCCCAGGCATGATCATGCGCAGCGTTACGAATGGCTGCGTCGCCGAGGGGTTCTCGCGGTCGAGCGCGTCTTCGCCGCCCGTTCCCCTGCAAGCGGAGACCAGCGCGACGAACGCAATCAGAATCAAGCACGCGTTCATGCGAATCATACGTTTCATGCGAATCATGCCCCCGATTGCCGATGATGGACTTCCAATGCGCGGCTTCCCGTACAAATGAACGAACCTCCGGCTCGAGTTACCGAGTCGGAGGCGATACGCTCCCCTCAGCCAGGAAGCGCTTTCAAAATCTTAACATAGGAACGGCTTGTTTGCATGAACGGATTGCCTATTCTATTCAAAACGGATTTCCCGGATTCGGCCGTACCCGACTCGCCATGCCGGAACGACAGCTGCAGTTGTCCCGGCGAAGCTAGGTTCTTATTCCTTATCCCGAGACGCCTGCGTTATCGTTTCAAGCGCTCGAACGATTCCGCCAACCGAACCGTTAACGATCAGGGCTCGACGACGCTCGGGGAAGAGCAGGATTCCCGCTCGATCAGCTCCGTCTTTAAACTGACGTTGACCTCGGCGATCGTCCGGTTCGTGATGAGCTCCGTCAGCATGTTGACGATCAAGCGGCTGATGTCGTACCGGAAACGCCTGACTGTCGTCAGGGGAGGTACCGTATACGCGGACAATTTCAGATCGTCGAAGCCGATCAGGGAGATGTCCTTGGGCAGCTTCAGCTTCAGCTCGGACAACGCCTTCATCGCGCCGAAAGCCATCATGTCGCTGAACGCGAACAGCGCTGTAATCCCGCTCTGCTGGGCGATCAGGTCCTTGGCCGCCTGGTAGCCGTGCGCCGGATCGAACGCTCCCGCCCGGACGTTCCGCTCTTGCCAGCTTAGACCGAGCTCGCGCCATGCGTCCTTGCAGCCGTCCAAGCGATTGCGGCTGACCAGATGATCGTCCGGGCCTGCGATAACGCCGATCGACCGGTGGCCGAGGCCGTGCAAATACTTGATCGCTTCGCTGGCGCCTTTGCGATTATCGTAGTCGATCACGTTCTGAACGCGATCATACCTTCTGCCATTGGTCACCAGATATGGAATGCCGCGGGCGATCAATTCGTCGACAAGCCGGTCATCGACGTAGGAATCGAACACGATCGCGGCATCGACCTTGTTATCGTTCAACATCCTGTAAGCGGGACCGGCCGTCGGGATGCCGCGCGAATGCGTCGCCACCATGAATTGATGGCCGCGCGATTCAAATTCTTCCTTCAAGTGGCTGAGATCGGCCGACGAAGCGGGATCATTGTCGACGAAATCGTGGACCTCCGGCACGAAAACGGCGATCGCGTACGAGCGTTCGCCGATCTTGGCCGGCGAAACGCCGGGCTTCAAGTATTCCTTGGCGGCGTCCATGACCTTGCGCCGCGTTTCCGCGCTGAAATGGCCTTGATTGTTGATGACGCGGGATACGGTGCTGATCGAGACGTTCGCTTTGGCGGCGATTTCTTTTAATTTCATGTTCATGGCCCCCTTCCTGCATGTACGATGGCTATTATCCTCCATTCTAAAATTTGCGCAAAAGGTAGTCAAACGGATTTTCCCGCTCCAGCCGCGTCTCGGATGCCCCATTCTTAAGATCGCCGCCCCATTCTTAAGATCGTGTTTGCAAGCGCGGCGCCACGCGGCATAATGGGAACCACACGGCAGACTTTCGCGAAGGCTTACGCTGCATAAGGAGAGAATGGTATGCAAACAACTTTAGTAAAACTTTTGCCCGGTGAGTACTGGTGGGGCGGCGTCATCAACGACGGCGTCTGCATGCCCTTCGGCGATGCGCCATACGTTCGCGACTTGCGTGTCACGGACGACAATCAGGCGGCGCCGCTCTTGCTATCCAACCTGGGACGCTACGTATGGAGCGAAGATCCGTTCGCGTTCCGCATCGACGATAAGGAATTGACGATCTACGACGCCGGCGGGCAGATTACGTTCGAGGAAGGCCACGGCACGCTGCAAGGCGCCTATCTTCACGCTAGCCGCGCCCATTTCCCGCCATCGGGCCTCATGCCGGATCCGCTCGCCTTCACGGCCCCGCAATACTGCACCTGGGTGGAGATGTTCTACGAGGCGACGCAAGCGAAGATTATCCGCTATGCCGAATCGATCCTCGAGAACGGCATGCCGCCGGGCATTCTGATCATCGACGACAACTGGATGCGCGACTACGGCATGTGGGACTTCGACCGGTACCGGTTCCCCGATCCCAAGGCCATGGTGGATACGCTCCACGAGATGGGCTTCAAAGTCATGCTGTGGGTATGCCCGTACGTGAGCGCCGATTGCACCGCGTACAAACGGCTGCTTGCCGCCGACCTGCTCATGCTTAATCGCGACGGCAGCCCGCTGATTCGCCGTTGGTGGAACGGCTATAGCGCCGTCGTCGATTATACGAAGGAGACGGGAGCCACTTGGTTCAGAGGACAGCTGGACCTGCTGTCCGAACGGTATGGCGTGGACGGCTTCAAGCTCGATGCCGGCGAACCGATTCTTCCTGACGGAGGCGACGTACTCGGCCAGGTCGCGTGGAGCCGCCCGGTGCGCGAGATGGAAGATTGCCAGTCGTACGCGAAGCTCGGTATCGGTTATCCGTTAAGCGAGCTTCGCATGTGCTGGAAGCTCGGCAATCAACCGCTGCTCCAGCGCCAACGCGACAAGCACCATTCTTGGGACAGGTACGGCTTGTCGGGACTGATCCCGAACGCCATCGCCCAAGGCTTGCTCGGCTACGCCTTCAATTGTCCGGACATGATCGGCGGAGGCATGGACGGGGACATCAACTCGCCCGACTTCCGCTTCGACGCCGAGCTGTTCGTCCGCTATGTCCAGTGCTCGGTTCTCTTCCCTGTGATGCAGTTCTCGATGGCTCCTTGGCGCGTCCTGCGGGACGAGCAGCTCGCTTGGTGCCTCGATGCCGTCCGGCTTCGGACGGAGCTCGGGCCGGAAATGCTCGATTTGGCGCGGCGGTCCGCGGAAGACGGCCAGCCGATCCTGCGGAGCATGGAATTCGCCTATCCGGGGCATGGCTATGCAACCGTCCAAGACCAGTTCATGCTGGGAGACCGCTTCTTGGTGGCGCCGGTGCTGGAGAAAGGGGAGACGTCTCGTATCGTGCGGTTTCCCGAAGGCCGCTGGCTCGGCGATGACGGGCAGGAGTTCGTCGGTCCGGCCGAAGCGACCGTCCCGGCGCCGCTCGCCCGGCTGCCCTGGTATCGCAAAATCGGTTAACGTTTGATGAGGCGCGGGAAGTAGCGCAGGGGCATCGCCTACCGCCTCTCGCGCCATCCGAAAAAGCGACAGCCCCGGACCGGAAAAGTCCAGGGCTGCCGCTTTCCTTTTTTAAAAGGCAGGGTAACCTTTCGCAGTCCTATTACCGGATTTACAAATGAGAGCCTCCACTGGCATCGATCATTTGCCCGGTTACCCAGCGGCTGTCGGAAGAAGCAAGAAAAGCAGCTATATCCGCGACATCCTCCGGTTGCCCCCATCTTCCAAAGACAGAAAAATCGGCTCCGTATTTTTGCGAGGCAGGATCTTGCAGCATCGCTGCATTCATATCCGTGGCAACGAATCCAGGCTGGATGGCATTGATCGTAATTCCACGCGAGCCGAGTTGGCTGGATAAAGCGAGTGTTAGCGTGTTGATTGCGCCCTTGGTCATACTGTATGCAGGGATGGCAGGCAGCGAAATTCTAGTTATAGAGGACGACAAGTTAATGATTCGACCTTCGTCTCGTAAACGCGGCAAAGCTTCTTGAGTCAGGAAAAATGGCATTTTTACATTTATTCTCATAATTTCATCGTATGCCTCTTCCGTAGTATCCTCAATCGGGGCTACGAGCGCGATCCCTGCGTTGTTCACGAGTATGTCGAGGCGAATGTCGCCTGTAAGCTCTTTCAACAATTCGTCCAATGTCTGATAAAATGCCCGTATGCTTTCTAAAGAACCGAATTTCGTGCCGATCGTGAATGCAGTTCCTCCATTTTGCTTAATATCTTCAACTACTTTTTCTGCCTCGGCTCGGTTCGTGCCATAATGAACAGCAACCAATGCTCCTTCAAGCGCTAAACGCGTCGCAACGGCGCGTCCGATCCCCCGGCTTGCGCCTGTAACCAAAGCAACTTTACCCTTTAATCTCGTCATGATTTTTTATCTCCTCTTGTGTCAAATTCGTACACGATAGTTATAACACAAGGTGAATTTTGAAATGTTGCCCTCATATTCTTGGGTGCGGGGACTCGCTTAACCTCTCGCGCCATCCGAAAAAGCGGCAGCCCCGGACTGAAAAAAAGTCCAGGGCTGCCGCTTTCCTTTTTTTAAAAAAAGGGGCAGGGAAACAAGATAGTCGGCAAGCTTATCGAAAGCCCCCTCAAGATCTTGTTGAAGCATCGGCGCCATAGCGTTGTAGGATTCTTGTTCCTCTGCCGAAGCGTTCACAGGGTAACCTGTCAGTTTTAAAACCGTTTTGCCTTCGTCATCTTTGAACGTGATGCTATTCATAATCTCAAGAGGCCAGCTCGATCTGAAAGGCGCCCGGACCGTATTGCCCCGCTCATCGGAAAAGGATTGAATATAAGCCACTTTCTCAGGTTCGACAACCTCCAGGTATGCAAATTTCCGCCACATAACCAGTTTTCCGTCGGGAGACGTCTGAAAACCTAAAAACTCGCCGCCTGATCGAGCGTCCATTCTAACGACTTCGAGCATGGCCCCCTTCGGTCCCCACCATTTAGCGAAATGCCCGAGCTCCGTCCATGTTTTAAATACCTGTTCGCGAGGAGCATCGAATATATGCGTAAATTCGAACGATTGATTCGGATTGTAAGCCATGGGCATCCTCCTTGTTTTTACTCTGACCAAGCCCCTATACTATAACCCCCCGGTAAATGCCGCCCTTCAATCGATGCCGAAGAGCATCTTGATAAGCGGGACTGCAATAACCAACTATATTCAAGAGAGGTTGTTTTGTATATTTCATAATAATAATAATAAAATCAATGAATAAAACTAATGAAAAACACAATGCAACGATAAGCTAGTTAAGATAAGACTTAACTGAACTTTTCTTTAAGATAGCTGACGAATCTTTGAGTAGCCGGTGAAAGGAACCTATTCTTTTTGTATTGCAGACCCACTTCCCAAATCCACCCCTTATCCTGGATCTTGATCCATTGTAATCCCTTTAGCTCCAATCCAGCTGTTCTAGGCAATACAGATACTCCGAGACCTGCCGAGACAAAACCCGCCACTGTCGGTAAATCATCAGCATCGTACGTAGAAGCCAGAGTGAAATTCATATGATGGACTCGAGCCAGGAGCGAATCCTTTAGTGAACAGTTTTGCTTTAAGCCTACAAACGGCTCTCCGCATATTTCCTTCAAGCTAATGGATTCCTTATTGGCAAGTGGATGATCGGAAGAGACGACAAGGTAAAGGGGCAACGAAACCATCGGCAGCCACTCAAAAGTGTCTCCTTCGGGTTTTTCAGAGGTAATCATTATATCCGAATTTCCACTCTCAATCTGTTCTACTATTAATCCTTTGTCACCCTGCGACAATTTAAACGTAATTTGGGGATTGGCTCGCTGATACTCTCGGATGAGATGTGGAATTAGATCAACGCCCAAGATATTTAAATACGAAAGATGAATAAAACCTGAATTCGGATTTGAACACTCTTCGATCTCCTGTTTTCCGCGCTCTACCTCCTTCAGTATCTTCTCCACACGCTTTGCAAACATTGTACCGTATCGGTTAATTTGTAGATTTCTGCCCTTTCGTTCAAATAAAGGTACACCCAACTCCGCTTCTAGTTTTGAAATCGAGTGACTCAGTGCAGGCTGCGTAACCGATAGACTTTCTGAAGCTTTCGTTAAATGCTCCATTCGGGCAACGGCCAAGAAATACTCCAACTGTGTGAGCTCCATAACATCCCCCTGATTAATTTTCTGTTATTATACATGAAAATAAATTATATAATCCATAGAAATCATGCAATAGACTCATCGGACATGTGTTGTTATGATTCAGATGTTCAGATTGACCACACACCTTAGTCGCATTTCACAGAAAGGAAGATCATAAATGTTTCAGTTTTATTATTGGTTGCCCCATTAGCAATCGTGTATGCAAACGATATGCGAATTCACGAAATCTCGGAATAGGTGAATAGGAACCAATACTTTTATATAAAGGGGAACTAACATGTCAAATTCATTTAAAATTATACTTCTCGCCATCATTACCTTCTTCGTAGGGACTTCAGAATACGTTATCGCAGGTTTTCTGGATATCATCGCTAAAGACACAGGAATATCCGTCGCATCTGCCGGTCAGCTGATTTCGATCTTTTCACTCAGCTACGCAATCGGCACACCAATACTTGTCGCATTGACCGCTCGAATGGATAGGAAAAAGCTTCTGCTTGCATCCTTGACTACTTTTGTTATCGGCAATGCAATGGTTATTTCCTTGCCTGGATACCTGCCTCTGCTTCTCTCAAGAATTGTTCTTGCTCTCAGTGCCGGTATATTTCTTACGATATCGATCACAATGGCTACCAAGTTGGCAAAACCCGAGAAAATCGGCAGCGCAATTTCCACGGTCGTAATGGGCTTTAGCACTTCCTTTGTAATTGGCATCCCGCTTGGCCGATTGGTTGCTGCGAATATGAATTGGAAACTCAATTTTGCGGCACTGGGGATACTCGGATTGGCTTCGATTTTCGTATTGATGGCAGCCATCCCCCGTACTGAAGGTGAAGCACCTATAAGGTTAGCTAAACAACTGGCTTTCCTTAAAAACACAAAAATTTTAATGGCACTTGTTGTGATTTTCTTTTGGATCCTAGGTTACTCGATCGCTTTCACCTATATTACCCCTTTTCTTCTGAATGCAGCCCACATGAGCACCAGCACAATTAGTGTTGCTTTGTTCGTCTTCGGTGTTGCGAGCATGATTGGCGCTAAAATTGGCGGATCCGCAACGGATAAATGGGGAGTTCGAAAAACATTACTTTCCGGTCTCATTATTCATACCATCTCTCTCGCTCTTCTTGCGCTTAGTGCTCACTCAGTAGTCGCTGTCTTCTTTGTTCTTGTGCTCTGGTCTTTGTCTCTCTGGTCCTCCGGTCCAACCCAGCAGGTTAATCTAGTGAGCCAGGCTCCGGAAGCATCCAGCATTATGATCAGCTTGTATTCATCAACGCAGCAGCTATCCATGGCAATCGGCGCTGGTCTTGGAGGTATTGTCCTTCAGAGCACGTCAATTAACACAGTTGTATGGTTAGGGTCACTTGGGGTAGCAATTGCTGCAATCATCGCAACTCGCGTTATTCGACCTGAATTCAAAAAAGCTAACTAAGAATTTTCTTTACATGAAAAATAGTAATTTAATTCATTAAAATTATAGATTAGATTTATACTTATGGCCGGAGTATGCTAACGAATGTGATTGTGAAAAGTAATGTTAACCTACAAGGAGGATATATAAGTATGAATTTTGCATCGTATGAGAATGAGTTTCAAGGGAAACGGGCATTGGTTACGGGAGGGACAAAAGGAATGGGGTATGCAATCGTGAAGCGGTTGGCTCAAGCGGGAGCTACGGTGCTTACAACGGCTCGTACAATTCCGACTAACTACGATATTCCCGGAGTCCAATTCATTCAAGCCGATATTACAAAGCCCGAAGGCACTGCGGTTCTTGTCGAGGCCGTTAAAGAGAAGTTAGGCGGTATCGACATTCTGATTAATACTGTCGGAGGCGCCTCTACACCTCCAGGCGGGGCATTGGCCTTAACCGAGGAGGATTGGCTGGAAACGTTGAACATGAATTTGCTTGGTTCTGTCCGTTTGGACAAAGGTTTGCTGCCTATGATGGTAGATCAAGGGATGGGCGTCATCATTCACATAAGCTCCATTCAAAGAAAATTGCCCCTGTACGAAACGACTTTGGCATATGCTGCATCAAAAGCGGCGCTAACCAACTACAGTAAGGGACTGTCAAAAGAGTTCTCGCCAAAAGGAATTCGTGTCAACACGATTGCGCCTGGCTTTATCCAAACAGAAGCAGCAGATCGGATGATTGATCGAATTGCAACGGTCGCCGGTAGCCGTGATGCAGCGTTGCAGGAGCTTATGAACTCGCTCGGAGGCATCCCAATTGGTCGTCCCGGCCTGCCCGAGGAAGTCGCGGAGCTCGCCGCTTTCTTGGTTTCCGAACGCTCAGCCTCGATTACTGGAAGCGAGTATACGATCGATGGCGGTACGGTTCCTACCGTTTAAAATTATCTTCTGTTTGCAAAATAAAGGAGGAAATAATTATGATTCAATTACCAAACTCCGTTAAAGCTTATTTTCATGCATCCAACGAAGAACAACTGGATTCGTTTCTTGATGCATTTAAAGAGGATGCCTACGTCTTTGACTTTAACAGGGAATTCAAAGGCCTTGAAGCTATTCGTGACTGGTGCAAATCAGACATATTGGACGTGCACGTTCGCTTTGATATAACCGATGCTTGGGAGCAAGAAGGTGCGTATATTGTCATCGCGTCTCTAGACGGGGAGTTCGATAAAACTAATCTCCCCGATCCATTATTATTGATTCATACGTTTAAGCTGTCTGAGGGTAAGATTCAAGAGTTGCATGTATCACTGCCCTGAACAGATATAGATGAGATAAATAATCGCTCTCTACTAGGCATTTCAAGCCTTGTGGAGAGCGATTATTTAATTACATGTCCTTCTCAAACCAAGGATCGTCGTTTCGCACCCGTAAATGGAATACAGACACCTGGCTTCAGCCTGCTCCTTTGTCTACCGCAAGCTAATCTTTTAATGTGATGTAATGTAATATAACATATTAATGCTCGGTTTTTGTAAAATCCATCAATTACGCCTTGAATTGAACGTGGAATGAGCTATACTTGAATGATAATTGTCTCGTTTACCGAAAGGAATGTGCACCATTGCCAAAGACATCACAACATATGTTAGTTGTACCCGGATTTTTATTATCCATACTCTTATTCGCACTCGCCCCCGCCGTGCTTCAGGCCGACTTGCGAGATGGCACACTGCATTTTCATTGGGCGAACGGTATATCCAGCATCCGCAATTATCTCCAAGGTATCTTCTCTGGCGAATCGTTCCATTTTCTAGCGGGCAGAACGGAACATTCATTCTGGGAGCAAATCGGCGCTTATTTCAAAGTCTCGTTCTTCTATACCGTCATCGGCGGGGTGGTTGGTTTGACCGGCGGGATGTTTCTCGGCGTGTATTTCGCGATTTCCCGTTACAGATGGATGAGGCGTATTCTCGAACTGACGAGCATCTTGCCGGACTTCGTCATCGTTCTATTGTTGCAGTTTCTCGTCGTGTACTTTGCATCGGTTACCGGTGTCGCCGTCTTCCAGGTGGCCAGCGTATCCACGGACGATCCCGCGATTGCCTTACCATTGATCTCAACCATTTTGATTCCGTCCAATTACATGATCCGGAATGTGGCTCTACAAATGAACAACGCGTTCGCTGAGGATTATATCACCTTCGCTAGAGCGCGCGGCCTCGGCAAATCGTACATCGTGTTCTTCCATGCCCTGCCGAACGTGCTGCCCTTCATTAAAGCAGATCTTCATAAATTTATGGGCATCTTGTTTGGCAATCTGTTTATCTTCGAATATCTGTACAACCTAAACGGTGTGACCTTGTTCGTCTTCTCCAACGCATTCGATTACAGCGGGTATCAATACAGTTTCGTGGTTAACGGACTTTTCACGCTGTCCGCGCTGTACTTCATCGTATACGCATTACTTCGCGCCGCCATCTTTGGATGGGAGAAGGTGATCGTAAGATGAACAAAACGCTGTTACTCGGCTTGATCATTACAATCTTCATGCTTTGCGCTTCCCTATTCGGCAAATACGTCGCGCCTCACGACCTGAACGAGTCCGCACAGGTGAGCTCCAGCGGCGGCGAGTTGATAGTTCCGCCGTTCCCGCCGTCGAAGAATTACCCCCTTGGCACCGACAAATACGGATACGATATCCTCGCCAAGCTTCTCGCCGGATCGAAGTACACGATTTTCGTCGCGTTCTCGGTTGCCTTCGCCCGCATGGCGATCGGCAGCACGATTGGCCTGCTGCTCGGTTACTTCGGTAAGGCGAAAGCGTCGCGCGGCGGGCAAGTGCCGATCTGGAACATGCTAAACGGCATTCCGGTCTTCGTCATCGTCTGGATGATCATGATCGGCATATCGATAAATCCTGCGCCTTCCGCGCCAACGATGACGCTCATCCTAGCTGTCGTACTAACGATTCTCGGGATTCCTTCCGTCGCCGGCACGATGAAGGACAAGACGGCGATCATCCGCGAGAAACAGTTCGTGTTGTCAGCCCGCTCGATCGGGGCCGGTTCATGGTCGATTATGTGGAAGCACGTATTGCAGCATTTAAAGGAAAGCTTCCTCATCCTTTTCGTGCAGGAAATCGTGCTCATTCTAGGCTTGTTCGGTCAGCTGGCGATTCTGAACATCTTCGTCGGCGGTACGAGACAATTTAGAGATCCGATCGAATACGTTAGCCGGACGAATGAATGGAGCGGCCTCATCGGCCAGTCGCGCGACTACCTGTTCGCCTACCAATGGGTACTTTTCATGCCACTCGCCGCCTATATCGTCTTCATCCTAGGCTTCCATCTTATCTCACTCGGGTTGGAGAAGCATTACCGTACGACCTACGCGAAGGTATCACAAATATAAGGCATTCAAGAACTTATATCTTCATCTCATTCAATTTGCGTATTCTTTTCACACGAATACCAGTTTTCTCCGACAATAAATTAATAGGCTCCTTCACAAAAAGTCCCGATGACGTGTAGAACATCATCGGGACTTTGCTAGTTAATAATCAAATGCATCGGTAATTCCACAGTTTTTTAACAACAGACAGCAATTTGTACCTGCTACACCTAACCTACTCCACCGTAACGCTCTTCGCCAAGTTCCGCGGTTTATCCACGTCATTGCCGCGAGCCAGGGATGCGTAGTACGCGATCAGCTGCAGAGGCACGACGGACAGGGCTGGCGCCAAGAGCGGCAGCGTCTTCGGAATCGAGAAGAGCTCGTCGACGGATTTGGCGACTTCTTCTTCGTTGCCTGCGTTCACGAGAGCAAGCACATGCGCGCCGCGGGCTTTCACTTCTTTGATGTTGCTCAGCGTTTTCTCGTACAGATCTTCCTGCGTGATAACCGAGATGACCGGAATGCCTTCCTCGATCAGCGCCAGCGTACCGTGCTTCAGCTCGCCGGCCGCATAAGCCTCCGAGTGAATGTACGAGATTTCTTTCAGCTTCAGAGAGCCTTCCTGCGCGACCGCAAAGTCGACGCCGCGGCCGATGAAGAACAGATTGTTGTGCTTCGCCAACGATTCCGCGATTTGCTTCAACACATCCGCGCTTTCCAGGATGCGCTCCACTTGCTCCGGCAATTCATGCATAGCCGATACGACTTCCGCTACGTAGGCCGAATCCCGCGTGCCGATCGTTTCTGCGAGGAACAAGCCAAGCAGGTAGAAGGCGATCAGCTGCGACGTGTACGCTTTGGTCGAAGCGACTGCAATTTCCGGACCGGCTTGCGTGATGATCACATCATCCGCTTCGCGGGCTACCGAGCTGCCGACGACGTTCGTGATTGCCAGCACGCGAGCGCCGTTGCGTTTCGCTTCGCGCAGCGCTGCGAGCGTATCCGCCGTTTCGCCGGATTGGCTGACCACGATCACAAGCGTATCCGGCGTGATGATCGGCGAGCGGTAACGGTATTCCGACGCCACGTCCGTTTCAACCGGAATGCGGGCAAGGTTTTCAATGACGGTTTTACCGATCAGACCTGCATGGAACGCCGTTCCGCAAGCGACGATATGCACTTTGCGAATCGCGCGGATTTGTTCGGCCGTCATGCCGATTTCGTTCAATACGACGGAGCGGCCGTCATCCGAGATGCGTCCCATCATCGTGTTGCGATAGGCTTTCGGCTGTTCGTAAATTTCTTTCAGCATGAAGTGATCGAATCCGGCTTTTTCCGCCGTTTCCAAGTCCCAATCGACATGGAATATTTCCTTGGAAATAAAATCCCCTTCGATCGTCATTAATTCGACACTGTTCTTCGTCAGAATCGCCATTTCGCCGTCATTCAAGATATACACGTCACGCGTATGCTCCAGAATAGCCGGAATGTCGGACCCGATGAAGTTCTCGCCTTTGCCGACGCCGATAACGAGCGGACTTGCGAAGCGAACCGCCACAAGGCGATCGGGTTCGAATTCCGTCAATACGCCAAGCGCGTAAGCGCCCCGCATCCGTTTAACCGCACGCTGGACAGCCTTCACGATGTCGCCGTCGTACTCATCCGCCACAAGGTGGGAGATAACTTCCGTGTCCGTTTCCGATACGAACTTGCAGCCTTTGGCGATCAGTTCATCCTTCAAATCCAAGTAGTTCTCGATGATGCCGTTATGCACGACGGAGAACTTATGCGAGTTGTCCGTATGCGGATGGGAGTTAACGTCCGACGGCTTGCCATGCGTTGCCCAACGCGTATGGCCAATACCCACGGAGCCTTCCAGCGGCTGGCCGTCCAGTTTCTCCTCCAGGTTTGCCAAGCGGCCGATCGACTTGCGTACTTCCAATCCGTTCTTCGTGAACACGGCGATACCCGCAGAGTCATAACCGCGGTATTCCAGCTTCTTCAAGCCTTCGATCAAAATATCCTGCGAATCCCGTTTACCGATATATCCTACAATTCCACACATATGAGTAGACCTCCGTTATCGAGTGTTCCCCGCGGCAACGGATGCCATTGAATAAAAAGCTTAAAAACATGGCGGCGCAAAGCCGCCTTATTCGCCGGCATCGTCCCGCAAAGATAATTTTGACAATAAGAAATAAAGCGCAGCACTCGCGTTTTCGATCACGGGCTGCTATTCATTTGATGATACAATCGCACTTTAACAAGCCGACGTATGCGTCAACACATGCAATACAGTAACGATAAGATTATTCCGCCGGTCCGCCCAAACCAAGTCAGGGCCATCCGTTCATGGCTTCGTCAATAACCAGCAGCAATAACAAACAGCGCTTCCGGCTGCTCGTATCCCTCTGCTTCAAATGCTTCAAACCTTACGCGTACAGACGGCTTCCGTTGCCGCTGTCGCATCGCCTTGCTATGGAGCATCCTGCCGATCGTTTGTCAGACCAGTCGCCCGGCCTATTTGGGAATCGGCTTTCGGTTGAATGCAATACCGGGAGGTCCCCGCCGAAATTTCGAACACCTCCACCTCGTCAGCTTGCCGTTCGTACAGCAGATGAATGACCCGCAAGGTCCGTTCCGAATTGGACCGCTGCAGCAGCTGTATGAATAAGCGCAAGCTCTGGCGCTTGAGTAATGCTGTAACCTCTATCCTCGCTTTCCTTCCTGAATGTCACCTCTTACTATATGCATTTTGACGCGAAGGTGCAACCCAATCTTTCGGTAACCGTTTACAAACCGAGCTGAATCCCGTTGCGGAAACATTTTCCGCCGCCGTGCACCGGAATCGAAAACAACCCCGGGTGCGAACTTCACACCACTAGGGTTGCCGTAAATACCGCCTTCTTATTCGACGCCGATTTCCGCGCGAACCGTGTCCACGATACGTGCTACGAAAGCTTCGACTTGCTCCTTCTCCGGACCTTCCGCCATAACGCGGATCAACGATTCCGTGCCGGAAGGACGCACGAGCACGCGCCCGTTGTCGCCAAGCTCCCGCTCCACGTCCGCAATGACCGCCGCGATAGCCGGATTGCTCTTATAGGCGTTCTTATCCGCTACGCGCACGTTGATCAGCACTTGCGGATATTTGCGCATGAGCTTCTTCTGTTCGCTGAGCTTCTTGCCGGACGCGACGATCGTTTCCGTCAATTGGAGCGCGGTCAGAATGCCGTCGCCTGTCGTATTGTAGTCCAGGAAAATCACATGGCCGGACTGCTCCCCGCCCAAGTTAAAACCGCCGCGGCGCATTTCTTCCATGACGTAACGGTCGCCGACCGCTGTCTGGGCCGTATTCAACCCGATCTTCTGCGCTGCCTTGAAGAAACCGATGTTGCTCATGACCGTCGTCACGACCGTGTCGTTCTTCAGCTTGCCGGCCCGCTTCATCGCGTCGCCGCAGATGCACAGAATAAAGTCGCCGTCGACTTCTTCGCCGTTCTCGTCGACCGCAATCAGCCGGTCCGCGTCGCCGTCGAAGGAGAGACCGAAGTCCGCCCCGTGCTTCAAGACCTCCTCGCGCAGATACTCCGGATGCGTAGATCCCACGCCATCGTTAATATTTAGGCCGTTCGGCTCAGCGCCAACCGTAATGACTTCGGCACCAAGCTCGCGGAATACCGTCGGAGCAATCTCGTGCGCCGAACCGTTCGCGCAGTCCAGAACGATCTTTAACCCGCTGAAGGATTGGGAGACCGTCGTTTTCAAGAAATCGACGAAGATCCGTTTCGCCGAATCGTTCACGGTCACCGTACCGATATCGCCGCCTTCCGGCCGCGGGAGCTCATCGACTTCGGCATCCATTAAACGTTCGATTTCGTTCTCTGTTTCATCGGACAACTTGAAGCCGTCGCCGCCGAAGAATTTAATGCCGTTATCTTCGACAGGGTTATGCGAAGCAGAAATCATTACGCCCGCATCCGCACCGAGAACGCGCGTCAAATAAGCGACTGCCGGCGTCGATACGACGCCAAGGCGAACGACGCTCGCGCCGATCGAGAGCAGACCTGCAATGAGCGATGCTTCCAGCATCGGCCCGGAGATTCGCGTGTCCAGTCCGATCACGACCTTCGGCTTCTCTGCTTGACCGGCAAGTACAAAGCCGCCGCAGCGGCCGATTTTATAAGCAAGCTCAGGCGTTAGCTCGCGATTGGCAACACCGCGAACACCGTCTGTTCCAAAATATTTTCCCATTGTTGTAAGATCCCCTTTGGTTATTGATTTGCGTTTGCTGGCGTATCGTCCGTCTTTGTCTCCTGGCTCCCATTGATACTGCCATTGTTAGACGGCTGCGAACTTCCGGTTACCGGAATTGAATCCGTCCCCGGTTCCGTGCCTGAAGTATTCGTGCTGGTACCGGCGCTGTTGCCCGTGCTGTTCGCGGCACTATTGCCTGTACTTTTACCCGCGCCATTGCCTGTGCTGTTCCCCGTACTATTGGCGGGATTATTCCCGGCACTATTGCCAGCATCCTTGCTCCCGCTATTGCCGCTTCCGCTGTTCACGGCGCCATTCCCGGTGCCCGCCGCGGCACCGCCATTCGATGCCGACTGCCCCGCCGTAGGCGTACTGCCGTCCGTCGTCTCCGTCGTTGGAGGCGTCGTGCCATCCGTAATCATCACCGTGATGCTGAGCGGCGCGTTAGACGGCTGCGTTATGAAACGAGGCAAATGCATATCCAGCGGAACGACATGGCTGCCTGGTCCAAGGCCGCTTAAATCCGCCACCAGCTGCACATCCTTCGAACTGATCTGCGCGAGCATATTCGGAGCACCGCTGATGGATGCATCGACATGCCCGTCAATTGGCAGCGTAATTTGAGCTTTCAAACCTTCGGATAGGCCGATCATCGTAACCGGCAATTTCGGCAATATTTTCGACTGGGCCGGCACGATTGTATAGTCGAACGATACCTTCGCCGGATCTACGGTCGCGACATCTTTATTCGGCTTAACATCGAGCTCCATCGTACCCGATTGTTTCAATTGCGACAAGTCTATCGTCAAATCGTCATAAAATTCATACTTATCGAGTACGTCCTGAGGCCCATAAATCGTAATTGCATCCACGCTCTGCTCGAATGACGAAATCGCTAGTCCTTCTGGCAGGCTTCCCTTGAATCCGACCTGCAGCGGCAGCTTCTTGAACGGTTTCGTAATCGGGATTTCCACCTCAACCACGTTAGGACTGATGACCGCGTCCGTCAGCTCGTTTCCGTCCTTGTCCAGCGCCGCAAGTTTCATTTTCTTATCGTTTACCGTTTCTTCCTCGCCGTCAACGGAAATCGTTCCGCCAACCATCGCCACCTCATTCATCTCGTCGGACGGCAGCGTAACATGGACTCGGCTGTTCGGCTTCACGAGCGGCTGACCGAGCTTATAGCCCTTGCCGGGCGTACCCTCGGTATTAATGGTGACTTCAAATTCTTTCGTAAGGAGCCGCTCCATTACGACCGTCACGTTGCTCGGTCTAGCCTCGATGAGTTCGAGTCCGCGGGGCAGGTTAACTTTAACCGGAAGCACCATGCGTCCGTCACTCGCTTTGCTCAAGTCGACCGTGACCTGATAACCATTGTTATGCGAAGCGAGCAGCAGATCAGACCGCGAACCGCGGACCGTCAGATGTACTTCCTCGGGATCCAGCAGGCGCAGCGCGTAGTTCTTATCGTCCATGCCGATCGGCTTGATCTGCACCGTATCGATTTCCTGCGTTTCCGTCCCCGTCGCAACCGCATTCGGCGTTTCCTCGGAGTCGAAGTGTACCACCGCCCACATCAGGATGCCGATCAGCAGGGAGATGATTTTGAGCGCCGTAGGATGATTGAGCCATTTATCCATGCTGATTGCCTCCTTTCCGCTTCCAGAAAGGAATCTTCATGCCTTGGCGCTCGCGCGTCTTCAGCTTAGGGTTCAGCTCCTCATACAGCTTGGAGATCAGCGATTCTTCTTTAATGTCGCGAACGATCATGCCGCCCACCGCCAGCGAGATCTGGCCCGTTTCCTCGGAGACGATGACCGACACGGCATCGCACACTTCCGTAATGCCGATGGCCGCGCGGTGTCGCGTCCCCAGCTCTTTGCTGATGAACGGATTCTCCGACAGGGGCAAGTAACAACCGGCCGCTTTAATTTGGTTGCCGCCGATAATAACGGCACCGTCGTGCAGCGGTGTATTGGGAATGAAAATGTTAATAAGCAGCTCGGAGCTGACGATCGATTCCATCCGAATGCCGGACTCCGTGTAATCCTGTAGTCCCGTCGTGCGTTCAAATACGATCAGCGCGCCGATTTTCCGCTTAGCCATATAATTCAGCGCCTTAATGATCGCATTGATCCGGTCGCTGATGTCTTGTTCCTCCACGGACGTTCGGCCGAATAATTTCCCCCGTCCGAGCTGCTCCAGCGCCCGGCGAAGCTCCGGCTGGAATATAACGAGCACCGCGAATACGCCGAGCGTGAACATCTGGTTCATGAGCCACTTCAACGTATACAAGTCGAACCACGTACTGATCGCCCAGGTGACCACGAGCACGAGAATCCCTTTGAACAGCTGTACGGCCTTCGTACCCCGAACGAGCAAGATCAGCTTATAAATAATATAGCTAACGACAGAAATATCGATAATATCCTTGATTAATACCGTCCATGTCATATCTGCAAAATAGTTCATCCGTCAACCCCCAAAGATCTAATGTGCACACACACTGATCCTTTTATCGGAATTATAACTTTATTATTTTCTAGAAACGGGGTTGCAAATCCTCTTTTCCTCATAAAAAAACCTCCCGCGTGAGGGAGGCAGTAAATCAATAGGCCAAACTGCTGATGGAAGTCGTAACTTTGTACCAAAACCAGTCCAGCGCCTGGTCAATCTGTTTTACTTCTCCAGAAATATGAGCAGTGGAGGCCTCGTACAACGATCCCGAGATCACCGTAACATCCCCGTCCACCTCGCCAAGTACGTTCGCTTTTCCGTTCTCGACCGTGAGATCGCCGTTAATATGCGCGCCCGCAGGCACGGTGACGGTATCGCCCTTGATTACGACTTCAGCCAAATCAGGTCCCCGAACGGCTAGTTGGCTATCTTGCTGCCACATCGCCAGGAAACTGGAGAACATAACGAGCACGAACACGGCGGCAACCGAAACGGCAGGATGATTCCTGACCCATCTAGAGAAGCCAGAACCGGTTCTGCGGCGCTTGACCGGCAGTGAGCTCATGATGCGCTGTGTTAACTGAGAGGATTGTTCGGCTGTAACGACGAAATGCGTATCCATCATCCTGTGCGTGAGCGCTTCCGTCTGTTCCAGCTGTTCCATCCGGGTGCGGCATGCCGGGCAGGAATCAAGATGAGCTTTAAGCCCGGCGATATCGTCATGGGGCAGCTCGTCGTCCAAATAATCATGCATCAGCATGACAGCGACGTTGCAATTCATAGCAGCCAGTCCTTTCTTCGTTGTAATTTCACAGTAGTATTCGATACGTTAGAAACAAGGGAATGTTTCACTTTTTTATTAAATCCGCAGCTGCCCAATTTCTGGGCGATCGGTGTATAGCCCTGATAGCTATAACTTATGCTCGAGCTTCTTCCGAAGAAACTCACGGCCGCGATGCACCCTCGTCTTCACGGTCGTCACCGGCATTTCGAGCACGTCCCCGATTTCCTGAAGAGAAAGCTCCTCCAGGTAACGGAGCACCATCACCGACTTGTATTTCGCCGGCAGCGTCGCGATAGCCTGATGAATAATCCGCTGCGTGTCCGACAGCAGCAGTTCGCTCTCCGGCGTCCGGTTGTCGCTCGGAATCATCGCATATCCGTCCAACCCTTCGTGCTCGCCCGACTCTGCGTCAAGCGAATAGACAGGCTTGCGTTTGCGCAGGCGGTCTATGCACAAGTTCGTTGCGATGCGATAGATCCAGGTGGAAAACTTCATCGTTGCATCGTAACGCTCCAAATTCTTATATACACGCAGGAACACATCCTGCACAACATCCTCTGCTTCCTGCCGGTTGTACAGCATCCGGTAAGCCATATGGTACAGCTTGTCCTGATACAGCTCTACGATCTCGGCAAAAGCCCGCTGATCGCCCTGCAGCGCCAATCTCGCTAATCTCGCCTCAACTGATATCAAATGCGACTCCTCCAAACCCGTCGTATCCTTTACACGACTTTATGATTATACCGTTAATTGGCGCTCCGAGGCAATGAATGGGGACGGAAAAGGAAATGAAAAGAAATCATTCATGTAATTCTGCTTTCTTTATTCACTGTACCCATCCATTATCCACAGCTTTATCCACATTCTCCCCACAAACGGTGGATTAGTTGTGGATATCATCTCGCAAAAAACGAAAAAAAGCCGGCCCCCGGAATGGATAACATCCATTTCGATGACCGGCCTAATCGGTTATTCACAACATCCATCAACCGGTGTTTCTCAGCCCTGCTGCAATTCCGTTGATGGTGAGCAATACTTCGCGGAGCAGCTCCAGATCGTCTTCCTCGCCTTTGGCGCGGCTTTCGCGAAGCTCCTTCAGCAATTGAACTTGCATGTAGCTGAGCGGATCCACGTACGGGTTGCGCAAACGAATCGATTCCTGGATAACCGATACGTTGTCCAGAATCTCTTCCTGCCCCGTAATTTGCAGAATGAGCGAGGACGTACGAGCATACTCCTCTTCAATTTGCGTGAAGATACGGTCACGGATCGCTTGATCCGCAATCATGCCCGCGTATTCCTTCGCGATCAGAAGATCCGCTTTGGCCAGCGCCATTTGCAGATTATCGATTAACGTCGTGAAGAACGGGAATTTCTCGTACATCGTGCGCAGCGTATCCAAACGCTTCGCATCATCCTGCACGTAGTCCTGCAGCGCCGTTCCTGCGGCATACCATGCCGGCAGCAAGTAACGGCTTTGCGTCCATGCGAATACCCAAGGGATGGCACGAAGATCTTCAAAACGGTCGCTGCCTTTGCGTTTCGCCGGACGCGAACCGATGTTCAGCTCGCCGACTTCCGATAGCGGAGTCGATTCCTTGAAGAACGTCATGAAGTCGGGATCGCGGAAGATCAAATCCTGATACTTCGTCAAAGCCGTCTCCGAAATGCCGCGCGAAATTTCTTCCCACTCCGCCGTAGCGGCTTCTTCCTGCTCCGGATATTTCGCCAGACGCGATGCCGTCACAAGCGCCCAAGTCGCTTGTTCCAAGCTGCGATACGCAATGCCCTTCAAGGAATAGCGGGAAGACAGTACTTCGCCTTGCTCCGTAATTTTGATGCCCCCGCCGACCGTATGAGGCGGCTGCGCCAGGATGCTGCGGTTAAGCGGCATGCCCCCGCGGCCAAGCGCGCCTCCACGGCCGTGGAAGAACTTCAGCTTCACGCCGAATTTCTTCGCCGAGCTTGTAATCGCATTAAGCGCTACGCGCAGTTCCCAGTTCGCAGTTACGACGCCGCCATCTTTGTTGGAGTCGGAGTAGCCGAGCATGATCTCATGCAGGTTACCGCGAGCTTCAACGGCCTGACGGTAGATCGGAAGCGCGAACAGCTGCTCCATAATGCCAGGCGCTGCATGCAAGTCATCGATTGTTTCAAACAATGGCACGGCTTGCAGCGTACACGTAATGTTGCCATTTGCTTCTTTGCGGAACAAGCCAACTTCCTTGGCAAAAACCATGACTTCCAGCATATCGCTGGCACCCTGAGTCATGCTGATCAGGTAGCTGGAGATACAATTTTCGCCGAACTCAGCTTGTGCACGGTAAATCGTATGGTAGACGTCCAGACACTCGCGCGTACCTTCGGTATAAGCAAAGTGAGGCGAAGTGAGCGGACGCGGGTCGTTCAACAGTTTGTGCAGCAATTCGATTTTCTCGTCTTCGGAAAGCGCAGCGTAATTCTCCACGATGTTCATGTTCGCAAGAACTTCCGTCATCGCGTTCTCATGCTCTTTGCTGTGCTGACGAACGTCGAGCGCGGCAAGGTGGAATCCGAACAGCTCCACTTGGCGAATCAATTTACGAATATGCGTATCCGCTACATAGTCCGCGAAATGGTTGCGCAGGCTGCGGTCGATCACGAGCAAGTCTTCTTTAAGCTCATCCGCGCTGTTGTAACGCTTCGCAGAGCCTTTCAGAGACTCATCCAACGCATTAGACAGCTTCTCTATCATGTAGCCAAGCTTAACGCGGTAAGGCTCCTTCTCGTTGCGCCAAATATCCACGCAGCGCACTTCAACCTGCTCGCGGTCCTTCTTGATGGACGCGATCAGTTCGTCCGAGACGTCAATGATATTCGTGCTGAAGCTCAGCTGTCCCATAACTTCTTTGAGCAGCTCTTCGTATTTCTTGAGCGCCAGGCCGCGCTGCAATCTCAATGTCTCCCAGCTTACTTTAGCCGTGACGGAAGGATTGCCGTCCCGGTCGCCGCCGATCCAAGAACCGAAGCGGAGGTAGGTCGGAACATGCCAGTGCTCATCGGAAGGATAGTACTTATCCAAGCAGCGTTCAAGCTCTTCGTAAACGTTCGGAAGCACCTCAAACAGCGTCTCGTCGAAGAAATACATCCCGTTGCGGACTTCATCGATAACGGTAGGCTTGCGGTCGCGCAGCTCATCGGTTTGCCACAGCGTAAGTACTTCGTTGAGCAGCTTCTCGCGCAGCTTCTCGCGTTCGCGGAATGTTAGGGTCGGGTCGTCCAACTCCATCATTTCGGCAGCGATACGTTGATGAATATCGAGTACGTCGCGGCGCGTCGCTTCCGTCGGATGAGCCGTCATAACCAGTTCCAAGGAAATATCCGCGATGATCGCTTTCACATTGTCTACAGAGATGCCTTGATCCTTCAGCACCTGAATGGCGCTTTCGATGGAGCCAGGCTGTACCTTCTCGCCAGACGAACGCTCGTAATCGCGTTTGCGGCGAATCCGGTGGTTCTGCTCAGCAATGTTCACTAGCTGGAAATAAATCGCAAATGCACGAATGACTTGATGACGAGTAGCTGGAGTCAATGCGTCGATAACCTGCTTGAACTCCTCGTCCAGCTCCGGCAGAAACTCCGCACGCAGCGTTTTGCTCATTTCACGAATCTTCTCAACCGTTTCCAGCAGCTCGTGTCCACCTTGATGAACGAGCACATCCCCCAAAATGTTTCCCAGGAAACGCACGTCACGTCGCAGCAAGTTGTTCGCTTGCGGTCGGTTTGTAGTCATTGTTGTACTAGCCTGTTCCGACATTCCTAATCCTCCTTCAGGTTTGCGGTGCGAAACCATGTCTTAAGCTTCTTCGATGGTCAGCAAAACAAACCATTGTATAAGCATAATTTTCGGTTTTTCATGCAAAGCACTGCCTAAAATGTATATTTTGACGGCTTAATCACAGGTTTTGCCTGCAGCAATCCTCACCATAAGCCAAATTAACCGAAAACGACGGTTTTTTAACTCTAATCATCATACTACAAATTAAGTTACGGTAGTAGCTTTTTCACAGGTGGAAGGAATAGGAATCCTTATAAGATAAAACAAAAAGCCTTGGAGTCCCAAGGCTTGGATGGTTATTATGGAGCGGGTGATGGGAATCGAACCCACGCTATTAGCTTGGAAGGCTAAAGTTCTACCATTGAACTACACCCGCAGAAAATATGGTCGGGATGACACGATTTGAACATGCGACCCCCTGGTCCCAAACCAGGTGCTCTACCAAGCTGAGCTACATCCCGATATGTATAATCCAAACAAATAAAAAATGGCGTGCCCTGAGAGATTCGAACTCCCGACCTTTTGATTCGTAGTCAAATGCTCTATCCAGCTGAGCTAAGGGCACAAAATATGGAGCGGAAGACGGGAATCGAACCCGCGACCCTCGCCTTGGCAAGGCGATGCTCTACCGCTGAGCCACTTCCGCATTTCTGTGTCAGTCGCTTTTTCTCAAGCGCGACAATTAATAATATATCATGGTCATAAACAGAATGCAACCCCTTCTCAGAAAAATAATAATAATTTTTCCTAGCTGCATTCTGTTTCTACTGTTCACGATGAAATATCGGTATTAAGCGGCTTCTAGCTTACTTTTACCGGCTCCAGAATGGGCTCGCTCACAAGCTGCGGTACATCGGTTGCAAGAGCAAACGGGAAGCATAGCGGTACGCCAGTACGCGGATCCGGAATAATATCCGTCTCAATGTTAAACACCTCGCGTAACACCTCTTTGGTCATGACAGCCTCTGGGGCACCGACGCTGACGACTTTGCCCTTCTTGATCGCAACCATATGCTGCGCATAGCGGGAAGCGTGGTTCAAGTCGTGTACGACCATTATGATCGTTCTGCCGGCCGTTGCGTTCAACTGATGAAGCAGTTCCAGCACTTCGAGTTGATGTGCCATATCCAGATAGGTTGTAGGCTCATCTAAGAACAGCATATCGGTTTGCTGCGCAAGCGCCATTGCAATCCATGCACGCTGCCGCTGACCGCCTGACAGACGGTCTATAGGCCGATCCTTGAACTCCAGCAGCCCTGTGCGCTCTACTGCCCATTGAATAATGGAGCGATCCTCTTTATTCAGAGAACCGAAACCACGTTGATATGGGAAACGCCCATAAGAAACGAGTTCCGAGACAGTCAGCCCGTCGGGAGCAGTCGGATTCTGCGGCAGAATCGCCAGCTGCTTTGCAACCTCTTTCGTCGATTGCTTGTGGATGGATTTTCCGTCCAGCATTACTGTTCCATTCGATGGCGACATTAGCCTTGCCATCGTTTTCAGAATCGTGGATTTACCGGATCCGTTCGCTCCGACGAGCGCAGTAATTTTCCCTTTAGGAATCGTTATGTTCAGGTCTTCTACGATCAGACGCTCTTCATAGCCAATATTCAGATTGCTCGTATGCATTGCGTTCATGTTATCCACCCCTAACGGTTACATCCACTCATTGATAACTATTCTCACAATTTAACTATTAACAATGATAACGATTCTCAATTGATTCGTCAAGATTTTTAGCCTTAATCCACAAGAAATATCATACTTCTGTGAATAAAGGTTCATATGGTGAAGCTCCTATTGAAAAGCATCCGTTTCAAGCTGTAAGCTGTGGATAAGAAATCAAGCTACCCTTGAATTCACCGCGGAGGATCTGGCTTATTCACAAATTTACGCACAAAAAAACCCTTTTAGATAAAAGGGTCTTTAATCTTATGCGCGTAGAGGGACTTGAACCCCCACGGTCGCCCGCCAGATCCTAAGTCTGGTGCGTCTGCCAATTCCGCCATACGCGCAAGTTATTCAGTTCCATTTTCTTAAATAGAAAATGGTGAGCCATGTAGGACTCGAACCTACGACACCCTGATTAAAAGTCAGGTGCTCTACCAACTGAGCTAATGGCTCAAATATAATGGCTGGGGATCTAGGATTCGAACCTAGGGAATGACGGAGTCAAAGTCCGTTGCCTTACCGCTTGGCTAATCCCCAATATACAAAATGGTGGAGGCTGACGGGATCGAACCGCCGACCCTCTGCTTGTAAGGCAGATGCTCTCCCAGCTGAGCTAAGCCTCCGCCTTAAGAGAGAATGGTGACCCGTAGGGGACTCGAACCCCTGTTACCTCCGTGAAAGGGAGGTGTCTTAACCACTTGACCAACGGGCCGTGTAATACTTGATGGAGCTCTCAACCGGAATCGAACCGGTGACCTCATCCTTACCATGGATGCACTCTACCTACTGAGCTATGAGAGCATGAATGGCTCCCCGAACAGGACTCGAACCTGTGACAACTCGATTAACAGTCGAGTGCTCTACCAACTGAGCTATCAGGGAACGGTATGTACTTCGGGCAACTTACACCCTGAAAACTGGATACGAACCTTTGCGAAGGTTTCTTGCATTAGCTGAAACGAGCATGTTCTTGGATAAGCCCTCGACCGATTAGTATTCGTCAGCTCCACGCATTGCTGCGCTTCCACCTCGAACCTATCAACCTCGTCGTCTTCAAGGGGTCTTACATACTGGGAAATCTCATCTTGAGGGGGGCTTCACGCTTAGATGCTTTCAGCGCTTATCCCGTCCGCACTTGGCTACCCAGCGATGCTCCTGGCGGAACAACTGGTACACCAGCGGTGCGTCCATCCCGGTCCTCTCGTACTAAGGACAGCTCCTCTCAAATTTCCTACGCCCACGACAGATAGGGACCGAACTGTCTCACGACGTTCTGAACCCAGCTCGCGTACCGCTTTAATGGGCGAACAGCCCAACCCTTGGGACCTACTTCAGCCCCAGGATGCGATGAGCCGACATCGAGGTGCCAAACCTCCCCGTCGATGTGGACTCTTGGGGGAGATAAGCCTGTTATCCCAGGGTAGCTTTTATCCGTTGAGCGATGGCCCTTCCATGCGGTACCACCGGATCACTAAGCCCGACTTTCGTCCCTGCTCGACTTGTAGGTCTCGCAGTCAAGCTCCCTTATGCCTTTGCACGCTACGAATGATTTCCAACCATTCTGAGGGAACCTTTGGGCGCCTCCGTTACATTTTAGGAGGCGACCGCCCCAGTCAAACTGCCCACCTGACACGGTCCCTGTACCGGATTACGGTACCAGGTTAGAACTCCGATACGATCAGGGTGGTATCCCAACGATGCCTCCATCGAAGCTGGCGCTCCGATTTCCTAGGCTCCCACCTATCCTGTACAGATCGTACCAAAGTCCAATATCAAGCTGCAGTAAAGCTCCATGGGGTCTTTCCGTCTTGTCGCGGGTAACCTGCATCTTCACAGGTATTAAAATTTCACCGGATCTCTCGTTGAGACAGCGCCCAAGTCGTTACGCCATTCGTGCGGGTCAGAATTTACCTGACAAGGAATTTCGCTACCTTAGGACCGTTATAGTTACGGCCGCCGTTTACTGGGGCTTCGGTTCATAGCTTCGCCTTGCGGCTAACCACTCCCCTTAACCTTCCAGCACCGGGCAGGCGTCAGCCCGTATACTTCGCCTTACGGCTTCGCACAGACCTGTGTTTTTGCTAAACAGTCGCTTGGGCCTTTTCACTGCGGCCCCCTCGGGCTATTCACCCTACCGAGGCACCCCTTCTCCCGAAGTTACGGGGTCATTTTGCCGAGTTCCTTAACGAGAGTTCTTCCGAGCGCCTTAGCATACTCTGCTCGACTACCTGTGTCGGTTTGCGGTACGGGCACCTTCACCTGGCTAGAGGCTTTTCTTGGCAGCCTGAACTCATGACCTTCGCTACTGCAATTTTCGCTCCCCATCACAGCCCAGCCTTATCGATGTGCGGATTTGCCTACACATCAGCCTCACTGCTTGGACGGACATCCATCAGTCCGCGTCACTATCCTTCTGCGTCACCCCATTGCTCGTAACGGCTTACGGTGGTACAGGAATATCAACCTGTTGTCCTTCGACTACGCCTTTCGGCCTCGCCTTAGGTCCCGACTTACCCTGAGCGGACGAGCCTTCCTCAGGAAACCTTAGTCTTACGGCGGACAAGATTCTCACTTGTCTTTTCGTTACTCATACCGGCATTCTCACTTGAATGCGCTCCACCAGTCCTTACGGTCTGACTTCAACGTACATTCAACGCTCCCCTACCCCTGATGCATACGCATCAAGCCATAGCTTCGGTGGTGTGTTTAGCCCCGTTACATTTTCGGCGCAGAGTCACTCGACCAGTGAGCTATTACGCACTCTTTAAATGGTGGCTGCTTCTAAGCCAACATCCTGGTTGTCTTTGCAACTCCACATCCTTTCCCACTTAACACACACTTGGGGACCTTAGCTGATGGTCTGGGCTGTTTCCCTCTTGACAATGGGTCTTAGCACTCACTGTCTGACTCCCGGATATAAGTACATGGCATTCGGAGTTTGACTGGACTTGGTAACCCTTGGCGGGCCCCGCACCCAATCAGTGCTCTACCTCCACGACTCTCAATTCCGAGGCTAGCCCTAAAGCTATTTCGGGGAGAACCAGCTATCTCCGAGTTCGATTGGAATTTCTCCGCTACCCCCACCTCATCCCCGAATTTTTCAACATTCGTGGGTTCGGGCCTCCAGTGCGTGTTACCGCACCTTCACCCTGGACAGGGGTAGATCACACGGTTTCGGGTCTACGTCCACATACTATGTCGCCCTATTCAGACTCGCTTTCGCTGCGGCTCCGGCTCTTCACCTTAACCTTGCATGGGAACGTAACTCGCCGGTTCATTCTACAAAAGGCACGCCATTACCCATATAGAGGGCTCTGACTTTTTGTAAGCGCACGGTTTCAGGTTCTGTTTCACTCCGCTTCCGCGGTGCTTTTCACCTTTCCCTCACGGTACTGCTTCGCTATCGGTCGCTAGGGAGTATTTAGCCTTGGCAGATGGTCCTGCCGGATTCCCACGAGGTTTCACGTGTCTCGCGGTACTCAGGATCCGTCTCGGAGAGTGCTGACTTTGGACTACAGGGCTTTTACCTCTTATAGCGGGCCTTTCCAGACCTCTTCGTCTAATCAACACCTTTGTAACTCCATGTGAGACGTCCTACAACCCCAAGGAGCAAGCTCCTTGGTTTGGGCTAATCCGCGTTCGCTCGCCGCTACTGACGGAATCACTATTGTTTTCTCTTCCTCAGGGTACTTAGATGTTTCAGTTCCCCTGGTGTGCCTCCATGCTACCTATGTATTCAGTAACAGGTGACTGGACATTACTCCAGCCGGGTTTCCCCATTCGGACATCCCCGGATCAGCGCCTGCTTACGGCTCCCCGAGGCATTTCGTCGTTCGCCACGTCCTTCTTC